>DATHOA010000155.1:0-53359 GCA_035485475.1 Steroidobacteraceae bacterium
GTCTGTGCAAACGCGGCGGGTGCCACGTTCAGACCCAGCACCAGCGCGATCAGCGCCAGCATTCGTGTCGAAGTTTTCATAGCACACCTGGTGTTCATTACGGGTTTCCCGGATTGGTAACGGCAGAGCCCATCTCGTAAGTGCTCTCGACGACGGCGACTGACAGCGGACTGCCCCCGTAGCCGACGGCGTCGATCTTGTAGACATTGCCGCCGCCGTCCTTGGCGAGGCCCATGTATTGGATATAGAAGGCCGGTGCCTGGACGTACGTATTCGAATAGGAGCCGTTGGAATCAGCGACGAAGTTCATGGTCGTCGTCAAATTGGCGGAGATCGGGTAGTAGCTGAAGCCCACCTGCGCGCCACCGGCAGTCGTCCAGGGGAGCGTGCCAGGGTTGACGATTGCGCTGGTTTGGTTACAGATCAGCACACTGGTCGGGCCGGCCGTGTTGACGTTCCCCTTGGACGAACACGCGACGATAGCCCCTGCGTCGCCCGAGGAGCTCAGCCACCATTCGGCGTATTGCTCCGCAAACACGGCCGCATGCAGGGCGCGCTGCTTCTCACGCACGTTACCGGAGATCTTCTCGCCCAGTCCCATGCTGCGGAACATGGCCAGGGCCAGGATCGTGATGACCAGCAGCAGCAGCAGGCTGGACACCAGCACCAGGCCCTGCTGGCGAATGCGGATAGGCAGATGCCGGGCGCTCATATGTTCACCCCGGTCCGACTCATGATGGGAATCACGCGCTGCATGGTCGTCGTGCTGTTGGGCGCGCTGGAGGGCAACATCTGGCCGCCCGTGGTGCCGTAGGCAGGCACCTGGAAGGTCAGCGTTACTTTGACAGCCGTGATGTTTGCCCAGTTGATGGCCGTCATCTGGCCGGCATTCAGGTACTGGATGATGGCGTAGTCGTTACCGGCGAGCGGGTTGGCCACGCCGTACAACACCGATATGTTGGTGACGTTGGGAATCAGATTGACGGTCAGCAGCGCCGCACCGCTGGTCTGGGACTTACATTGCAGCCACCAGGTGCCACCGACATTGGCCACCGCGAACATGTTGGTGTACCAGACACCGGGGGGACCACCCACATTGCTCTGGCCCGCGCAATCGATGATCGTGTGATTGGTATCGTTCGTCGGCGCAAAGAAGCGCGACACCACTTGGTCCCCCGGTGCCGTGGAACTACCGTAGAGACCCTGACCCAGAGGCACGGACAAACCCGCGATGGTCTCGCTGGCGAACGAGCCCGGGACCTGAACGGTCGGATCCGGAATATAGCCGGCCTGCTGCACGACGTTGGTGATCAGCGTCATCGCAATGCGCTCATTGTCCTGCAGCTGCGACAGGGAGGTCTGCGTGGCACTGCTGCGGCGCGTGCCCATGACCAGAGTCACGAGTCCGCCGAGCAGGAACAGCGCAATCAACATGGCGATCATCAGCTCGACGAGGCTGAAGCCGCGCTGGCCGGTGCGAGTCCGCAAAGATTGAATGGTGCGCAGCATCGCTTAAGGCTCCACGTACAAGGTGTACACCGGCGAATTGAGCACGCCAGCCGTCGAACTGGCCGCCGCCGTCGCGTTGTTGGTGCCGACCACATTTTCCTGCCAGGTGATCTGGATGGTGCAGCTCGACGGCACGGCGATATTGCAGGTGATCGTCGCCAGCGCCGCCGGCACCACCTGGGCGAGCGCCGCACCCCATTGCTGCACGTCATAGGCAGCAATCTGCACGGCGGTGGGACAGCCGGCCGTGGTCGTCGCGCACGTTTGTGCGGCGGCCAGCGCCGGCACATCGATGGCGACGCTGGTCGTATAGGGTCCGGTGGTGCTGACCGTGACATTGGTCACCGGCGGCGGGGGACCTCCCACCCAGTAATCGCGATTGGCATGCATCGAGGCGGCGAGACTGGCGGCCTCGATGGCGACCAGCGAACGCACGCCCGAGGATTCCGTGGTCGACAGGGCCAGCGCCTGCAACTTGGCGATGCCCAGCATGCCGACCGCAATGATGATCAGTGCGACCATCACCTCCACCAGGCTGAAACCGCGTGCGCGCGCCGGCCGTGGCGATCCGAATTTGATTTGAGTCGTCATGTACAGCTCGACAGAGTGGAGGGCTGCTGCACCGAAACGTTGCCCACATTGGTGACCTGCAGGCAGCGTGTGCGCGTGGCATTGCTGGTCGAATCGTGAAGCGTGATGACGGCGCCGCCCAAACCGCTCCGGGTCGTGAGCAGCCCCAGCGCCAGGCCTTCGCGATCGAACGTGACATAGCTGGTCACCCCGTCGGTCAGCGTATCGCTGCTGCCCGTGCCCGCGGCGGTGAAAGCCGGCTGCACGCGCATCACCAGCGCCGCATTGCCGGAGGTCGTCGGGGGGCTCGCCCCGGTCGTGTTCGCGAACACGATCCAGCCGTCCTGCCAGCGCGTGTCGGCGGCCGCGCAGTCGCTGCCGGCCGAGTTGGCCACGCAGACCACGACGTTCTGGCCCTGCTTGATGGCTTCGGAGCGGGCGTACTGCATGTCGCCCAGCAGGCCGTTGATCTCACCGGAGATCCGGTAGGAGGTCGTGATGCTCTTATAAGAGCTGGTGCCGATCCCCAGCAGGATGCCGGCGATGGTGAGTACGACCAAAAGCTCAACCAGGGTGACGCCGGCCATGAGGCCAAATGGCGCGTGGCGCCGGAATACGGGTTGGGGAGCTTTGCACATGGTGAGGGACAGTAAGCACGCAAGCTTGCGTGAGTCTGACGACTTGGTCTGCGGGAGCGCCGCAGGCCCCCAGGCTCTCAAACTGAGGACCGCGTCACACTACCGGTGACCTGAACAGCACCCGGGCCCGCGTGCCCTTGCCGGCGGCGCCCGATTCGAGGGTGAACTGCGCACCATGCGCCTCGGCAATCTCGGACACGATCGCCAGCCCCAGGCCGCAGCCATGGCCGCTCGAGCCCGGAATACGGTAAAACCGCTCGCGTACCCGACCGCGCTGGTCCTCCGCAATCCCCGGCCCATCGTCTTCGACCTCCAGGCAAGGGTGGCCATCGCGCAAGCCCGCGCGCACCGTCACATGGCCATCGCGCGGGGTGTAATGGATGGCGTTGTCGACCAGGTTGCCCAGCAGATCCTCGAGCAAGCGGACATTGCCCCGCACCGCCACCGTTGCGGCCTCAACACCCAGATCCAGCCCCGCGTTCAAGGCGCGATCCACGTTGATTTCCACGATGCGCCCGGCCAGGGCCCGCAGATCGACCGTGTCGAATTGCTCGGCGAAGCTGGTGGATGGATCGGCGCGCGCCAAGGCCAGCAACTGGTTCGCCGAGCGCGCCAGGTTCTCCATGCCGGCGTGCAGCGCCTGCAGTCTCGGCCGCAGTGGCACCGCAGCGCTCTCCTTCATCAGCAACTCGAGATTACCCAGCAGGCCCGTGATGGGCGTGCGCAGCTGGTGCGCCGTGTCCGCCACGAAGCGGCGCTGCGAGCGCGCCGCCTCCGCCAGCACATCAAATAACTGGTTCAGTGCCTGGACCAGCGGCTGGACTTCGCCCGGAACCGTCGTGGCATCCAGATGCTTCAGCTCGCGCGGTGAGCCCGCTTCGATCTGCCGACGCAGCGACAACAGGGGCTTCATGCCGAAGTGCACACCCAGCCATACGATGAGCAAGGTCACATCCAGCTGGATGAAGTCCAGCAGCCAGGTGCTGGCCAGAATGAAGCGGCCCGGCACGGCGCGTTGTGCGGCGGACTCCGCCACGCTGATGATGGCCACGTCCCTGGCAATGTTGACCCGGTAGCTGGCGACGCGCAGGCGCTCGCCACCCACCACCGCATCGGCGAAAGTCGGATTGGCGGTGACCGAGGCGGCGGCCACCGGTACGTCGCGCGTGCCCGCGAGCAACTGCCCACTGGAACCGACGATGGCATAGCGCAAGTCCACCAGGTGATCGGCGCGATGCGCCGTCGTCGGCACCGCGCTGGCGTCGACCCGCAGTCGCTGACCCTCCTTGATGACACTGCCGGCCAGGGCCATCGCGGCATCCCCGAGGCGTTCATCGTAGGCCGACTCCACGAAGGCGGTGGCCGCCCGATAGTTGGCATACACCCCGACCAGCATCAGCACGGCCAGCGGTGGCAGCAGGAACCACAGCAGGCGGCGCTGAATCGACGGTGCCGACTTAGGTACTCGGATCATCCAACCGGTACCCCAGGCCACGAACGGTGCGGATGACGGCGGCGTCGCCGAGCTTGGCGCGCACGCGTGAGACGTAGACCTCCACGGCGTTGGGCGTGAGCGCCTGATCAAAACTGGCGATGGCCTGCTGCAGCCGTTCCTTGGAGACGACACGGCCCGCGTTCAACGCGAGGCATTCCAGCACCAGCCACTCGCGCCCGGTCAGGTCTACCGCCGTTTCATCGATGCGCAGCATGCGACCAGCCACATCCAGTCGCATGCGACCCAGATTGACCTGCTCGCCCGCATACAGATTGGCCCGGCGGATCAGCGCGCGGCAGCGGGCGATGAGTTCGTCCTGTTCGAACGGCTTGAGCAGAAAGTCATCGGCGCCGAGATTGAGCGCCTCGACCTTGATGGCCAGCGTGTCCCGGGCCGTGAGGATGAGCACCGGCTGCGTCGCGCCGCGACTGCGCAGGCGGCGCACCAGCGCCAGCCCGTCCTGTCCCGGCAGGCCCACATCGACCACCAGCAGATCGAAGTGCTCGGTCGCGAGCGCGCTGTTGGCGGCCTCGGCGCTGGCGCTGCGATCCACGGCGAAGCCCGCGGCGGACAGCCCCAGGGTGATGGCGTCGGCCACCAGGTCATTGTCCTCTACGACCAGGATGCGCATGGCGCAATGGTACGGCTCATGGGTCCACGGCGTAATCGAAAGACTCAAGGTACAGCAGCGGCGCGCGCGCACCCTGCGCGGGGAAGGTACGCCGGATGGCCGCGACCAGCGCCGGTGGCCCGGCCGCGTAGATCGCAAACGGCGTCAGGTCCGGATGATCCCTGAGCACCGTCTCATGCACCCAGCCGGTGCATTGCGTATGGACCTTGAGCCGCGAATCGCGGGCCGCCCAGTCGCGCACCAGCGCCTCTTCATACAGACCCGCGGCATCGCGCGCGCCCCAGTACAGATGCAATTCGCGCCGCGTGTCGGTGCGCAGCGCCTGACCCAGCATGGCCTTCAGGGGTGCGAATCCGGTCCCTCCGGCCACGAAAATCACCGGCTCCGCGCCGTCTTCATAGCGGAACTGTCCCAGTGGTCCTTCGATCTTCAGCAGTGCGCCGTCGCGCAGGCTGTCGAACAGTCCCGCCGTGAAGGCGCCGCCGGGAATGCGGCGCACATGCAGTTCAAGTTCGCTGCCGGTATTCGGCGCGTTGGCCACCGAGTAGCTGCGCCGCCGGCCGCCCTCGAGCAGCACATCCAGGTACTGGCCCGCCTGGAACTCCAGGGGCTCCACGCTCGGCAGGCGCAATATCAACCGCATGACATCCGGGCTGAGCGGCTCGCGCCGGACGATGCGGCTGGGTAAGGTCTTGATCTCGGCGCTGGCCTGACTTTGTATGAGTCGGGCCTCGACCACCAGGTCGCTGCGCGCGAGCGCCTGGCACAACAGCACGAACCCTTCACCCGTTTCCTGCGGCGACAGCCCCGGCGGCGGCCCATCCGGGTATTCGACGCGGCCGCTCAACAGTCGTGCCCGGCACGACCCACAACGGCCCGAGCGACAGCTGTGTGGCAGCGGCATCCCGCCCAGCTGCGCCGCGGCGAGCACGGATACGTCCTCCGCAACGCTGATGCTGCGCTGGTGCGGAATGAAACGTACGGTATGAGTCAAAGGCATTTGCGTCGCAGATTACGCCTAGATTGCGGTATTCTGCTGTGCAATGCGCATCAACTTCACGAAGATGCACGGCGTGGGCAACGACTTCATCGTCTTCGATGCGCCCCGCGGCACGTCGCTCCCCTCACCCGGACAGTTCCGTGCTCTGGCCGACCGGCACACCGGCATTGGTTTTGACCAGGCGCTGGTCCTGCATCCGGCGCGGCGCGCCGACACGACCACCTACTACCAGGTCTTCAACAGCGACGGTGAGGAGGTCGAGCAATGCGGCAATGGTGCGCGCTGCATCGCCTCGCTCCTGTACCGCCAAGGCCGTGCGCCAGCCGGTGAGTTCGTGATGGACAGCCCCGGGGGCCTGGTGCGCGCCCGCCTCATCAGCGCGGATCTGGTATCCGTCGATATGGGCGTGCCCTCGTTCGAGCCGGCGGCCCTGCCCTTCACGGCACCCGAACGGCAGGAGCGCTACATGCTCAACGCCGGCTGCGCGACGGTCGAGATCGGCGCGGTCAGCATTGGCAATCCGCATGCGGTCCTGCAGGTCGCCGCGGTCGATGCGGCACCCGTCGCCACCCTCGGCCCGGCCATCGAAGGTCATCAGCGCTTTCCACGCCGCGTGAACGTTGGCTTCATGGAGGTGGTCGACCGCGGCGACATCCGGCTGCGCGTCTACGAGCGCGGCGCCGGCGAGACCTTGGCCTGCGGCACTGGCGCGTGCGCGGCCGTGATCATCGGCCGACAGCGCGGTCTGCTCGACCGCCAGGTACGAGTCCACGTCCGCGGCGGCGAGTTGCGCGTAGACTGGGCGGGTCCCGGCGAGCCGGTCTGGTTGACCGGACCGGCGCAGGTCGCCTTCGAAGGACATTTCGAACTTGCCGACAATGAACATGCCATCCAACGCTTGAGGGAAGCAGCGACATGAGCACAAGAGAGGCTCGGGGAATCCCGCCGCAGCAGAGCGAAGAAGAGACGGTTGCCCACTTTCTGCAGCAGAATCCGGAGTTCTTCGAGAACCATCTGCCCTTGCTGGCGCGACTGCGGCTGCCGCATGCACGGGGCAGTTCCACGATTTCGCTGGTCGAACGCCAGGTCGAGGTGCTGCGCGAGCGGCATGCCAGCCTGGAGCAGAAACTGGCGGACTTCGTGACCGTGGCGCGCGCCAATGATGCGGTGGCCGAGAAGTTGCATCGCTTCACGCGACGGCTGCTGCGGGCACAGACGCGGCAAAGCGCCATCGAGCAGCTCGAAGCCAGCCTGCGCGAAGACTTCGACTCGTTCCATTCCGTGCTGGTACTGATCGGGCCACCGGACCCGAGCCTCGTGCCGCAGCGCTTCGTGCGCCTGCTCAGTGCCGACGATGCCAATCTGAAGTCCTTCGAGTCCCTGTTCACCAGCGGCAAGCCCCGTTGCGGGCAGGCGCGCGACTCGCAGCGTGACTTCCTGTTCGCCGCCGATGCGCCGGACATCGGCTCGGTGGCACTGGTGCCGCTCGGCGACCACGGCGCGCTCGGCCTGCTCGCATTGGGCAGTACCGATCGGGATCGCTTCCATCCGGGCATGAGCACCGATTTCCTGGCGCGGCTGGCCGACCTGATTTCGGATGTGCTGTCCCGCCCATAAGCTCACCGGCGGCCGGTCATGAACCCGGCCGCCCTTGAACAGCTCGCGCGCTTCCGCCAGTACCTGACCCGGGAACGGCGACTCTCCGCTCATACCGACAGCAATTACGCGCGTGATCTCAACGCGCTGGCGAAATTCTGCGGCAAACAGGCGATCGCGGACTGGTCCGACCTCGAACACGCGCAGGTGCGCCTGTTCGCAGCCCGCTGCCATGCCGCCGGTCTTGGCGCGCGCAGTATCCAGCGGCGCCTCTCGGCGGTGCGCAGCTTCCTGAACTTTCTGATCCGTGAAGGGGTGCTGAAGCACAACTGCGCCCTGGACGTGCGCGCGCCCAAGGGACCAAAGCGGCTGCCGGTCACGCTCGATGCCGATTCGATGGCGCGGCTGCTGGAGATCCCGACCGAAGATGCACTGGCCATCCGCGATCGCGCCCTCATGGAGCTGTTGTATTCCTCGGGGCTGCGCCTGGCCGAGCTGGTGGGCCTGGACCTGCAGGACTTGAACGTGGCCGATCGGACCGTGCGGGTGCTGGGCAAGGGCAGCAAGACGCGCGTCCTGCCCGTAGGCCGTAAGGCCTTGAGCGCACTCACCGCCTGGCTGACGCAGCGCCGTGCCCTGCTCAAGCATGACACCACGGCCGTCTTCATCGGCACCAGCGGTCGGCGGCTCGGCCCCCGGGCCATCCAGAAGCGGGTCGAATACTGGGCGCGGCGGCAGGGGCTGCCCATGCATGTCCATCCGCATCTTTTCCGGCACTCATTTGCCTCGCATCTCCTTGAATCCAGTGGAGAATTGCGTGCCGTCCAGGAATTGCTGGGCCACGCGGACATCTCGACCACCCAGGTCTACACTCATCTTGATTTCCAGCACCTGGCCCGCATTTACGATGCTACCCATCCCCGGGCGCGCAAGAAGGCGTAAGGCCAGACGCATGAGCAACAGTTTCGATCCCCACGGCACCACCATTCTCGCGGTGCGCCGCAACGGTGCCGTCGCCATCGGCGGCGACGGCCAGGTCACCCTTGGCAACACCGTCATGAAGGGCAACGCCCGCAAGGTGCGCCGCCTGTATGGCGACAAGGTGCTCGCCGGATTCGCCGGCGGTACCGCCGATGCCTTCACGCTGTTCGAGCGCTTCGAGGGCAAGCTCGAGAAGCACGGCAACCTCACCCGCGCCGCCATCGAGCTGGCCAAGGACTGGCGCTCCGACCGCTATCTGCGCCGTCTCGAAGCGCTGCTGCTGGTGGGCGACAAGGAGAAGATCTTCGTGATCTCCGGCAACGGCGATGTGATCGAACCCGAATACGAAGTCGCGGCCATCGGCTCCGGCGGCTCCTATGCACTGGCCGCGGCGCGAGCCCTGTTGGAGTCCTCGGATCTGGATGCGCGCAGCATTGTCGAGCGCTCGCTCAACATTGCCGCCGACATCTGCATCTACACCAACCGCAACCTGCTCATTGATGAGATCAAGTAAATGGCGAACCCCGCAATCGATAGCGTAGCGCCGGCTGCAAGCGGCGCACCCGCGGACGCCGCGGCGCAGGCCGTGATTCCGCAGGACATGACTCCCCAGGAAATCGTGCACGAACTGGACAAGCACATCGTCGGCCAGCAGGCCGCGAAGCGCGCGGTCGCCATCGCGCTGCGCAATCGCTGGCGCCGGCTGCAGATTCCCGAGCCCATGCGTCACGAGATCACGCCCAAGAACATCCTGATGATCGGACCGACGGGTGTCGGCAAGACCGAAATCGCGCGGCGGCTGGCCAAGCTGGTCAATGCACCGTTCGTGAAGGTCGAAGCGACCAAGTTCACCGAAGTCGGCTATGTCGGCCGCGACGTCGAATCCATCGTCAAGGACCTCGCCGATGTCGCCATGAAAATGGCGCGCGAGCAGGAGGTCGGCAAGGTGCGCGCGCGCGCCGCCGATGCCGCCGAAGAGCGCGTGCTTGACGCCTTGCTGCCCAAGGCGCGCGTCATGGGTTTCTCGACCGACGAGCCGCCCCAGCCGCGCGACGCCGAGACGCGCCAGAAGCTGCGCAAGCGGCTGCGTGAGGGCGATCTCGACGAACGCGAGATCGAGATCGAGCTGCGCGCACTGCCCGCCGGCGTCGAAATCATGGCGCCCCCCGGCATGGAGGAGATGCAGCAGCAGCTGCAGTCAATGTTCGCGAACCTCGGTGGTCAGCGTACCCGACCGCGCAAGGTTAAGGTGAAGGAAGCCCTGAAGCTGCTGATCGAGGATGAAGCCAGTCGCATGGTCAACGAGGAGGAGCTCAAGGTGCGGGCCCTGCACAATGCCGAGCAGAACGGCATCGTGTTCATCGACGAAATCGACAAGGTCTCGCGGCGTGGCGAAACCGTCGGCGCCGACGTGTCACGCGAAGGCGTGCAGCGCGATCTGCTGCCGCTGGTCGAAGGCTCCACCGTGTCCACCAAGTACGGCCCGCTGAAGACCGATCACGTGCTGTTCATCGCTTCCGGTGCGTTCCATCTGTCCAAGCCGTCGGATCTGATCCCCGAATTGCAGGGGCGCTTGCCGATCCGCGTGGAGCTCAGTTCGCTCACCGTGGATGACTTCGTGCGCATTCTCACCGAACCCGATGCGTCGCTGACGGCGCAGTATCGGGCGCTGCTCGGCACCGAGGGCGTGACCGTCAGTTTCGCCGCCGACGGGGTGCGCCGCCTGGCCGAGATCGCGCATCATGTGAATGAGCGCACCGAGAACATCGGGGCGCGCCGGCTGCACACCGTGATGGAGAAACTGCTGGAGAACGTCTCCTACGAGGCGACCAGTGCCGAGCGGCGCGACCTGACGGTGGATGCCGCCTATGTCGACGGGCACCTCGGCGACCTGGTCAAGGATGAGGATCTGAGTCGCTTCATTCTGTAAGCGAGCGACTCAGACACTCACGGCACTTCAGGCCACCGCGCCCTTCAGGCTCAGCTTGGCGCTCTTCGCCGCCGCGTAGCGTTCGCCGATATCGGCCCAGTTCCAGATGTTCCACAGCGCATCGAAGAACTTCACCTTCTCGTTGACGTACTGCAGATAGAACGCGTGCTCCCAGGCATCGACCACCATCAACGGCAGCGAACCCTGGAAGACACTTTGCTGATGGTCATGCACCGAGCCGATCAGCAGCTGCTGCGTCAGCGGTTCCAGGTACAGCGCCGCCCAGCCCGATCCCTGGATGGTGGCCGCGGTCTTGTTCAGCTGCAGTTTGAATGAATCAAAGTTGCCGAAGTCGCGGTTGATGGCCGTGGCCAGCTCGCCGCTGGGCGTACCGCCACCCTTGGGGCTCAGGTTCTGCCAGAAAATACTGTGCATGACATGGCCGGAGACGTGAAACGCGAGGGTGCGCTCCAGCACTCCCGCACCGTCCAGCGCGCCTTTCTGACGCGCCTCGGCCAGCTGCTCGAGGGTCTTGTTGGCACCATCAACATAGGCTTTGTGATGCTTGCTGTGATGCAACTCCATGATGCGCGCGGAGATATGCGGCTCAAGAGCGCCGTAGTCGTAGGCGAGATCGGGCAATACGTAACGGGTCATAGGGGGTCTCCTGGTTAGGGGGCGATGATACGACGCTGCGAGGCACCCGGTCACTGGCAGATGTCCTACACTCCGATGAAATGTCAGCACCGTTGTACGCGATGGGGCTGTCCCGCCCCACGGCACTCCCCCTGCCGTGGTGGCTGCGGATGCTGTCCCGTCTGCCACTGCCGATTCTGTATGGCCTCGCCGCGGGCGCTACCTGGGCGATGCGGCACCTCGTGCGTCATCGTGTTGAAACGGTTCGCACCAATATTGCGCGCAGCTTTCCCGAATTGTCGGTGCGTGAACAGCGCCTGATTGAAAGCGGCTATTACACCAATCTGGCGCAGGTGATTGCCGAAGTCCTCAAGATGGGCGACCTGACGCGTGATGAGCTGTGCCAGCGGGTGCGCTTCCGCAATCCGCAATTGCTGCGCGATGTGGTCGCGGCCGGTCGCAGCGTTGTGGTGGTCTGTGCCCATCAATGCAATTGGGAATGGCAGTTGCTGGCGCTGTCGGCGCAGCTGCAGGTGCCCGTGCAGGCCGCGTACAAACCCTTGCGTGGCTCACTGGGTGAACAGCTGATGCGCACCCTGCGCTCGCAGTTCGGCGCCGAACTGGTGCCGGCGAAGGAACTGCTGGCGAGCCTGCTGCGGCGCCGCGACGCGCGCGCCGTCGCGATGGTCGCCGACCAGGCGCCGGTCAGCAGCGACTTCAAGTACTGGACCCGATTCCTGGCGCAGCCCACCGCGTTCTATCTGGGTCCTGCGAAAATCGCGCAGGCCACGCGCTTCGCGGTGCTGTTCGCCCGCATGCAGCGCAGCGCGCGTGGCCACTACGAAGTGATCTTCGAGCCGCTGGCCGCGGCCGGCGAGCGGGCCACGGCCGAGGAAATCACCGAGCGCTATGCGCGCGCCGTGGAAGCGCAGGTGCTGACGGCGCCCGCTGACTGGTTGTGGTCGCACCGCCGCTGGAAGCTGTCGCCGCCGGCGCCGGGCGGCGCGCTCAGCCCTTAGCGCAGTTTCGACGGGTGCGCGGCGCGCCGCTCACGCGCGCGCTGGACCATGTTCTGGCGCTGCTGCGGGCTGGCATTCTGCCAGCGCTGGCGCAACTGCTGACGCTGCTGCTGCGGCAAGCTTTGGAACTTGCGGAAATTCTCACGCGCCGCCTGCTGGCGCGCGGGGGGCAGGGCGCGAAACTCTTCCCAGCGCTGGCGCAGCTGCTGGCGGCGCTGCGGCGGCAGCTGCTGAAATTGATTGAAGCGCTGCCGGGCCGCGGCGCGCTGCTCCTGCGACATACCCAGCCAACGCTGGCTGCCGCTGGCGAGAGCCTGCTGGCGCTGTGGCGGCAGCTGATCCCACTGGCCCGAAAGCCGCGACAGCAGCCGTTGCTGATCCTGCGACATTGAGCTCCAGGGCACCGCGACGCCGGCCTGCGGCGCACTCGCCCCCGGCGCCGCCACCTGCGCGTCAACCGGGCGGCACACGCCAGCCGACAGCACACCTGTCAGCAGCAGCGCCCCGATCAGACCTGGCTTAATGCTCAACTTTCGCACCATCTTTCCCTGGCCCGCTACTGGGGGCGCTGCTCGCCGGCGGTGCCGGCGGCGGCCCCTTCAGCGCCGGCGCCTGCGTGCCCGTACGCGCCAGATACTGCTTCCATCCCTCGTCATCCGAATCCACGGATCCCAAGAACTCGATCAAATCCGCATCGGCCGGCTCAACCACCTTCGCCGGCGGTTCCGTCGCGCGCGCCAGCATGGGCGGCAACGGCACACCGAGCAGCAGCCCGAGGCAGGCCCAAGCACGGACGGGCCGCAGCCCGCCGGGTGCCGTCATCAGGTTGCCGCCCCGCTGTCACCCTGCGCCGCCGCCCACTCATAAAAGGAACTGTCGTTGTCCTCCATGAGCTTCATGGCATCGTCGTCCGTGACCAGGTCCAGTACATCAAACGCATTGGCCGGATTGTCCGTAACCGACGCGGTCAGTTGATGGCCCCCGCTCAACATGAAAACCGCGACCAGCGCGGCCACTGCCGCGGCACCCGTCGCCGGCATCAGCATCTGTCGCGACCATGCCGCAAAGAAGCGTCCCAGCCAGGAAGAGCGGGCCGCCGCCGCTACCGCGGCCTGACGTGCCTGGTTCAGGCGCGAGCGCGTGTGCGCATCGATGCGCGACAGGCCTTCCTCCAGCACCACGCGCGAACGCACCTCCAACCCACTTTGCAGCAGCGTGGTTCGCGCCGGTTCGTCTTTGCCGGCGTTCATAGTTCGAAGTCTCCAAGTTTCAGCCGCAGCGCCTGCAGGGCGCGAAAATAGTGTGTCTTGACGCTGCCTTCGGAGCAACCCATGGACTGCGCGGTCTGCGCCACATCCAGGCCCTCGAGATTGCGCAGCAGGAAGGCCTGGCGCTGCCGGTGCGGCAGGGTCTCCAGGGCCGCATCCAGCGCGGTCATGGCCTCATCCAGTTCCAGGCGCTTGACGGCCGGCAGATCATTGCTGGGCGCCTGCGCGATCGGATCGGCTTCCTCGTCGTCCTCGTCGCGGCGGAACGGCAGCCAGGCCATCACCCGGCCGCGCACCGTGCGGCGCCGCTGCATATCGCGGATGCGATTTTCCAGGATCCGGTAGAAGAGCGGCTTCCATTCCTCTGCGGGCCGATCGGCATAGGCACGCGCAAGCTGCAGCATGGCGTCCTGCACTGCATCCAGCGCATCGTCCTGGTGCCGCAGGCCGGCCTGCGCGATCTTGTAGGCCTTCAGCTCGACGCTGGCCAGAAACTGGTTCAGCGCCCGCGAGCTGGCCTGCGCCGTGTCATTCAATAGGGTGTCGCCGCGCGATGTGGCGGGCATGTTATAAGGCGGCGCGAGAGTAGCAAAGGCACCCATACACCTAACAACGCGTGGACTCGACCGGCGGTTGACCCATTTGACGCGATTTGCCGACATCTCGCAAACCATTGATTTGAATAATATATCACGCATCGCCCTGGACGTACCCCTACGCCGTCTATTTGACTACCAGGTCCCCGCCGGCACCCCCGCCCCCCTGCCGGGCTGCCGCGTGCGGGTGCCTTTTGGCCGGCGCAGCCTGATTGGCGTGGTCGTCGAAAACGCTCGCGAATCGACCGTGCCGGAGGCAAAGCTGAAGCCCATCGGCGCGCTGCTCGACACGGTCCCGGTACTCGATGCACAGGTGCTCGCCCTGGTGCGCTGGGCCAGCGACTACTACCACCATCCCATCGGTGAGGTCATCGCCAGCGCGCTGCCGAAGGCGCTGCGCGCCGGGGCCAGCCCGGTCGCGCTCGAAACGATCTGGCGGCCCACGCCGCCGGGACGGTCGGCGCTCGCCCAGGGGCGTCTGGCGCGCTCCCCGGCACAGCGTCAGCTGCTCGAGCTGCTGGTCGAGCAGGATTCGCTGCGGCAGGAGACTCTCGCACAGCAGCTGCCGCGCTGGCGGCCGGCGGCCAGCGCGCTGCTCAAACAAGGCTGGGTGCACTGCGAATCGGTCGCCGCGCCCGCCGCTGCGGACCTCGCCGCCACGGGCGAATCGGCTGCCTCCGGGCTTGCCCCGACGCTGACGCCCGAGCAGGTGCAGGCCGTGACCCGCATCGGCGCGGCGCTGCAGGGCTTTTCAACCTTCGTGCTCCACGGCCTGACCGGCAGCGGCAAAACCGAAGTTTATCTGCAGGTGATTCAACAGGTGCTGGCCGCCGGCGCAAACGCGCTGGTGCTCGTTCCCGAAATCGGCCTGACCCCGCAGCTGGTGCGGCGCTTTGCCGAGCGCCTGAATACGCCCTTGGCGGTACTGCATTCCGCGCTGACCGACAGCGAGCGGCTCAGCGCCTGGCGCCACGCTGCCAGCGGTGCCGCGCGCATCGTCGTGGGCACCCGCTCGGCCGTGTTCGCGCCCGTACCGCAGCTGGGCATCATTATCGTCGACGAAGAGCATGACGCCTCGTTGAAGCAGCACGAGGGCGGCTTTCATTACTCGGCACGTGATCTGGCGCTGGTGCGGGCGCAGCGTGCACAGGTGCCGGTGGTGCTCGGCTCGGCCACCCCGTCGCTGGAAACCCTGCACAACGTCAGTGCCGGACGGTACCAGCGCCTGTCATTGCCGCGCCGCGCCGGCCAGGCGCAGCCGCCGCGGCTGGCCGTCGTGGACCTGCGCGCCCACGCCGTCACGGCCGGTCTGGCCACCCCCGTCGTGCAGGCCATCGAGCGGCATCTCGCCGCGGACGGCCAGGTGCTGGTTTACCTCAATCGCCGCGGCTACGCCCCCACGCTGCTGTGTACGGCCTGCGGTTGGGTGGCGCCCTGCGCCGACTGTGATGCACGCCTGACGGTGCATCAGCGTTCGGGACGGCTGCGCTGTCATCACTGCGGCGCGGACGCACCGCTGCCCAAGCAATGCCCGCAATGCGGCTTTGAGGTGCGTCCGGTCGGCCAGGGCACCGAGCGGGTCGAGGAGCGCCTGCGCGAACTGTTTGCGCAGGCACCGCTGGTGCGCGTGGATCGCGACGTCGTGCGCGGCCAAGGCGACATGGACGCGGCCATGCACAGCATCAACAGCGGCGCGGCGCGCATCCTGGTGGGCACCCAGATGATCACCAAGGGCCATGATTTCCAGAACATGACGCTGGTGGTGGTGCTCAATGCCGATCAGGGCCTGTTCAGCACCGACTTTCGCGCGGCCGAGCGCCTGGCACAAACCATCGTGCAGGTGGCCGGTCGCGCCGGGCGCGGCAGCCGCGCCGGTGAAGTGCTCATCCAGACCGCCTATCCCGAACATCCGCTGCTGCAGATGCTGATGAACGAAGGGTACGACGGTTTTGCACGCGCGGCGCTGGCCGAGCGCGAGGCTTCCGCGTGGCCGCCCTTCAGCCGCCTCGCAGTCGTGCGTGCCTCGGCGACCAGCGCCGCCGCGGCGCTGGAATTCCTGACCGCGGCACGGCAACTGGCCGGCTCGCCGCGTGCGGTCAAACTGCTCGGGCCCGTTCCAGCGGCGATGGCACGCCGCGCCGGGCGCTACCACTCCCAGCTGCTGCTGGAGAGCCCCGACCGCAACGCGCTGCATCGGCTGCTCGGCGCTTGGCTCGAACAGGTCGGCGAGCTGCCGGGCGGGCACCGCGTGCGCTGGGCGTTGGACGTGGATCCCATCGACCTGTTCTGATTCGGTAAACTGGACCGTTACCACCGAAGCGGATGTGTCCCCCTTTGAAGCCCCAGCTCGAGCAGCTCCTGCTACAGGCCGTGAACGGCCTGGTCGGCGCTGCGCTACCGACCGCCCCCGAGGCCTCCCAGATCGCCGTCGAGCGCACCCGTGATGCGCAACACGGTGACTTCGCGACCAATGTTGCCCTGCGCCTCGCGAAAGCCGCGCGCCGCAATCCGCGCGAACTGGCGCAGGCGATCGTCGCGGCGCTGCCGGCCAATGACCTGATCGAACGCACCGAAGTCGCCGGCGCCGGTTTCATCAACTTCTACCTGAAGGCCGCCGCGAGTACCCAGGAGCTGGCGCGCATCCACCAGCTCGGTGATGCCTATGGGCGCAGCCAGGTCGGAGCCGGCGAGCGCGTGCTGCTTGAATTCGTATCCGCCAATCCGACGGGCCCGTTGCATGTCGGGCACGGCCGGCAGGCCGCGTATGGCGCGACGCTCGCGAACCTCCTCACCGCCACCGGCTTTGATGTGTCGCGCGAGTACTACATCAATGACGCCGGTCGGCAGATGGATATCCTCGGCGTCAGCACCTGGATCCGCTACCTGGAACTGTGTGGCGAAGCACTGCCCTTTCCCTCCAACGGCTATCGCGGCGACTACGTCAGGCCGCTGGCACAGCGCCTGCGGGAGCTGGAAGGGGAGCGCCTGTGCGCGCCCGCCGCCAAGGTGATGGCGGGATTGCCGGCGGATGCACCCGAAGGCGACAAGGAACTGCACATCGATGCGCTCATCGAACGCTGTCGTGAGCTGATCGGCGCCGGAGGTTTCCGCGACGTGCTGGGGCTGTCGCTGGAGATGATGATTGCCGACATCCGCGATGACCTGGCGGGCTTTGGCGTCGACTTCGATCGCTGGTATTCGGAACAATCGCTGGCCAGCTCCGGTGCCATCGAGCGCGCCCTCGAGCGGCTGCGCGCCCAGAATCAGATCTACACCAAGGACGGCGCGCAGTGGTTCGCGGCCATGCAGTTCGGCGATGAGAAGGATCGGGTCGTCATCCGCGAAAACGGTGTCGCCACCTATTTCGCCTCTGATATTGCCTATCACCTGGAAAAGCGCGAGCGTGGGTTCGCGCGCCTGCTCGATGTGCTCGGCGCGGATCATCATGGTTATGTGGCGCGCGTGCGCGCCGGGCTTACGGCCATGGGCGAACCCGGTGAGAGTCTGGAGGTGAGCCTGATTCAGTTCGTGAGCCTGTTTCGCGGTGGCGAGAAAATCCCCATGGGCAAACGCGAAGCGCAGTTCGTCACGCTGCGGCAGCTGCGCGAGGAAGTCGGCAATGATGCCTGTCGCTTCTTCTACCTGATGCGCAGTCACGATCAGCCCCTGGACTTTGACCTGCAGCTGGCCAAGTCGCGCACCAACGAAAACCCCGTGTACTACATCCAGTACGCGCACGCGCGTGTCGCCAGCGTGCTCAAGCAGCTCACCGCCAAGGGTTTCACGTTTGATCTGGCCGAGGGGTTGGGCAATGCGACCGCGCTGACCGGCACGCACGAACAGGCGCTGGTGCAGTCCCTGTCGCGCTATCCCGAAGCCCTCGCGAGCGCCGCGGCACAGCGCGCGCCGCACACCCTGGTGTACTACCTGCGGGAACTGGCCAATGCCTTCCACACCTACTACAACGCCGAGCAGTTCATCGTGCCCGAGGCGCCCCTGCGCAACGCGCGCCTGTGCCTGGTGAGCGCCGCCGCACAGGTGATCCGCAACGGCCTGACCTTGCTGGGCGTAACCGCTCCCGAGAGCATGTGACGCGGCACGGGGCACGCGATTACAAGTCGGCACGGCGACGCGGCAGTGGCGCCGCCCGCTGGCAGGATTTTGCCGCCGGCCTGGTCGCAGGCCTGGTCGTCGGCGCCATGGGCTGGGCGTTCACGCATCAGGGCCAGCACACGCCGGTGGCGCTGGATGCGCCCAAGCCCGAAGCCCACAAGCCGCCGCCGGGCGATGTGTCGGCAGCAGCCTCCGGTTCCGGCCCGCAGCACTACGACTTCTATTCCATGCTGCCCAATTTCGAAGTCGTGGTGCCGGAGAAGGAACGCGATGTGAAACGCGACCTGCCCACCGCGAAAATCGAGAAGCCCGGCTCCTATGTGCTGCAGGCCGGCTCGTACCGCAACGAGGGCGATGCGGACCGGGTGTCGCGGCAGCTGACCCTGCAGGGAATCGATGCCAAGGTACAGCGCGTCGCCCTCGACACCGATGTCTGGTTTCGGGTGCGCGTGGGGCCGATCAGCGACCTGCTGCAATTGAACAAGGTGCGCCGTCAGCTGCAGGCCGCCGATGTCGACGCCCTGGTGATCCGGGTCGGCGATTAGGCGTCTTCAGACTTCAGTCGTCCGGGGTCGCGCGAAAATCCACGCCCAGGGAGCGCAGTTTGCGATACAGGTGCGTGCGCTCCATGCCGACCCGCTTCGCCAGTCGCCCCACCTTGCCATTGCACAGCAGCAGCTGCTGCTGCAGGTAGGCACGCTCGAACTGCTCGCGCGCTTCACGCAGCGGCAGCGCCAGCAGGTCCTGTTTGACCAGCGGCTCACCCGGCACGGTCTGCATGGCCAGTTCGTGCTCGATTTCCTCCAGCCGGATTTCCTCCGGGCCGCCCTGGATCAGCAGTCGCTGCACCAGGTTCTTCAGTTCGCGAAGGTTGTCGGGCCAGGGGTAGTTGCGCATGCGGTTCTGCGCCGCCACGCTGAAGCGACGGAAGGGCAGGCCTTCCGCGTCCACGGCGCGATCCACATAGTGACGCAGCAGCTCCGGCACATCCTCGGCGTAGTCGCGCAGCGGCGGAATGCGCACGATCAGCGTATTCAGGTGGCCAAGCAGATCGCGGCGGAACTCCGAACCGACCGTGCCGGCCCGACCCTCGACTCCCGGTTGGGCCGAGGACAGTACGCGCGCGTCAAAGCGCTGCACGGCTGCCGATTTCAAGCGGCAGAAAGTACCCGACTCGAGCACGCCCATGAGCACGCGCTGGGCAATCTGCGGCAGGTCCTCGATCTCATTGATGAACAGCGAGCCATCACCGGCCTGTTCGAGCAGGCCCTTGGTATCACCGCTGCCCAGCAGCAGCGCTTCGGCATCCGTCTCGCGCAGGGTGCTGGCGATCAGGGAGACGAAGGGTGCCGCCGCCCGCGGGCTTTCGGCATGTAGGTAGCGGGCGAAGGCCTCGCGACCCGAACCGGACTCGCCGATCAACAGCACCGCGGAGCGGTTCGGGGCCAGCTGCTGCAGGTCGGTGCGCAGCTGCTGGATGACGCGGCTCTTGCCGGCCGGAATCTGGATCTGGGCGGGTGCCAGGCGTGCCGGCTGGCGCTTGCGTTTGCCCGCCTCCAGTGCCCGCTCCACCGTGCGCAGCAGCTTGGCAATCGACAGCGGTTTCTCGACGAAATCGAATGCGCCCAGGCGGGTCGCCTCAACCGCCGTCTCGATCGTGCCATGTCCGGACATCATGACGACCTGGACACCGTCTGCGGCCGATACCGACCATTCGCGCAGCAGCGTGATGCCATCGACTCCCGGCATCCAGATATCCAGCAATACCAGGTCGGGGATCTGGCGCGCGCGTGCCGCCCGCGCCTCTTCGGCGTTTGCGGCGACTTCGACCGCGTAGCCTTCCTCGGCGAGAATCTCCTTGAGCAGGCCGCGGATATCGGCTTCGTCATCGACTACCAGAATTCGCATCGCACTCATCCCAAACTCTCCTTCCGTATTGCCGGGCGACGCTCACGGTGCGAGTTCGCTGCTCGCGTGCTGTCGCGCAAGGGCAGAGTCACGCGCACGCTGGCGCCGCCTTCGGGCTTGTTCTCCGCGTCGATGCGTCCTCCGTGCTCCTCGACGATCTTCTTGACGATCGCGAGTCCCAGACCGGTCCCCCGCGGCTTGCTCGTCACGTAGGGATCAAAAACCCGCCCCAGCAGCTCGCGCGGAAAACCCGGCCCATTATCACAAACTGTCACGACGCCGTGGGCCCATTCGGCACTGCCGGCCTGCTGCAGTCGAGTTGATATATCTACTATTGCTCGGCTGTCGCCGGTTTTCCCGCGCAAATCATAACCCTCCAGCGCCTCGAGCGCATTGACGAGCAGGTTATTGAGGATTTGCCGCACCCGACCGCGATCCGCCTCGATCACTCCCAACTGCGGGTCCAGGTCCAGCCGGATCAGCACCCGGCTATCCGGCAGGCGGTACAACTCCACCACTTCCGCGACCAGTTCGTTGAGGCTGAAGCCGGTGACCTTCATATCCGGTGCCCGCGCGTACTCGCTGAAGGCGTTGACCATCTGCTTCATGGTCTCGACCTGCTGCACGATGGTGTCGGTGGAGCGCTGCAGCAGCTCCGCATCCTCCTTGTTCATGGTGGCGAGGAACTTGCGCCGCATGCGTTCCGCCGACAACTGGATCGGCGTCAGCGGGTTCTTGATTTCATGCGCCAGGCGCCGCGCCACCTCGCCCCATGCGGCATCGCGCTGCGCCTGCAGCAAGGCGGTTATGTCATCAAATACGATCACATAGCCGCGCTCGGCCCCCTCGACGCCGATGGGCGTGCAGGCGCACATCAGCACCCGGTGGTCCGAGCCGCTGTCCAGTTCGATCTGCTCGCGCCACTCCTCGCGCCCGGCGGCGAAGCGAACCACCAGCGCGGCGACAAACTGACTGAAGCGCTCCTTGCCGGCCGCCAGCGCCGACAGCGATGACCCGGTCGCCTGGGTGAGGTCCAGGCCCATGATCTGCCCGGCAGCCTCGTTGGCAATGCGCACCATCAGCTCGCGGTCGACCGCGAGTACGCCCGTGGACAGACGCGCCAGGATCACCGCCAGCCGACCGCGCTCGCGCTCCACGGCCTCCTGGCTGCGCCAGGCTTCCTCGCGGGCGCGCCGCAGGCGCTTGGTCATGTCGTTGAACGAATGCACCAGGTACCCCAACTCATCGCGCGATGGCAGCGGCAGGCGGGTCGCGAAGTCGCCCTTGCCCACGGCGCGGGTTCCGGCAATCAGGTCCTGCACCGGCCTGATCAGCCGCTGCGCCGAATAGATCGCGCCATAAATGGCGGCCAGCATTGCCAGCAGCAGCACCAGGGTCAGGGTCAGGCGGAAGCTGTCCTTGAGCGGTTCGCGCGCCAGGGCCAGGTCGCCGTATTGCGAATAGGTCTGCTGGACGGCTTCGGAGAGCTTGGCCAGCTGCTGCGAGACTTCATATACGGCGTAGACGTAGCGCCGGTCGCTCGAATCGCGCGTCTCCGACAGCGGCACGGCGACCCGGATCAGGTACTGGCCCCCGGCCTGCGGATCGAGCCCGACATAGGGCCGATGCTGGCTGATCTGGCGCAGCACATCGCTCGGGGGCGGGGCCGGTGCCACCTCGTTCGAGGTATCGCTGCTGAAGGCCATCACATGCTGGTCGGAGTCGAACAGCACGATTTCGCTGGCATCCGTGGCGCGCAGTTCCGCGTTCAGGCGCAGCAACTGCTGATCGCGTGGTGCATTGACCAGCGCCGCGGCAAAATCCTCGGTACGCCTGCCGTATTCGCGCATACGCACGTCGATGGCGGAACGTGACAGCAGCAGCGCGTCATTGAGGCCCTGCTTGATCTCGATCCGGAACCAGCTGTCGATGCCGCGGTTCAGGAAGTCCAGCGAGAACAGGTAGACGATGAGCAGCGGCGCGATGACGAGGGCGCCAAAGGTGCTGACCGTGCGGGCCGTCAGGCGCGAGCCCGGCACATTGGCCCGGTAGTCGCTGACCAGCTGCCAGATCTTGCGCGCGATCAGCACCGTCAGGCCGATCACCCCCGCCCCGCTCAGCAGCAGGATCCACAGCTGCGCCCGGCCGAAATCCGAGGAGCGCTGCACGCTCTTGGCGAGCAGCAGCAGCGCGCTGGCACCGACGACTGCCCACAGCAGCCCCAGGGCGTAGGTTCCCCACGGGCGACGCGGTGGTGTCAGGTCGTCAGTGACCATGTGTACCAGTCGCTGACGCGGCTCCAGTCATTGGTCCAGAACAGCAGCGCCCGCAGCGACGAGGACAGATGTCCGCGATGAATGCCGGCGCGCACGCTGATGATGTACTGCGAACCCGCAGCAAGCTGCGGCTCCACCAGTATCGGCCACGCATCCACCGTGCCCAGGTACTGGAGCGCGGCATCGAGGGTCTCGAAGGTCTGCTGGTCGCCGCTCGCCGGGTCACGCACCACGTAACGGTCGCTCACCGTGTGGTAGGCCAGCTCGCGTCGCAGGGTCACATCGACGATGGTGCTGTTCAGCCAGAAGCGCCGGGCGCGCTCGACGCGCGCATTGAGATCGAATATCAGGTCAACGCCGTCACGCAACGCATCACTGATGGCGGGAGTCATCGGGTAATCGACGCGCGCGTGCAGCTGGAACACCGCGTGGTCCAGATCCACGAACGCCGAGCGGACCTGCAGCACGCCATCCAGTGCATCGGCCATGACGACCACACTGCACAGCGCCAGCCAGGCGGCTGCCAGCGTTACCCACAAGGAGCGGCTCATTTCAATGCGGTCCGGATGTGTATTTCTCAAGGCAAGCATAATAGAAGCCGTCGGTGCCCGCTTCGCCTCCGGGTAACAGCTGCAGCCCGTGGGTGCACACGATCGCACCGGGCACCGGCCCTTGCGCCGCGGCCAACAGCTGCTGCGGCGGCAGCACCCGCGCCATTGCCTGCGGGTCCGCGCTGAACTGCGCGATGACGGCGTCGTTCTCCTCGGGCAGTACCGAGCAGGTGCAGTACAGCAGGCGAGCGCCCGGGGCCAGCAGCGTTACTGCAAATTTCAGCAACGCGGCCTGGGTCGCAGCAAACCTCGCGATATCCGACTCACGCCGCAACAGGCGGATATCCGGATGGCGGCGGATGACACCGGTCGCCGAACACGGCGCATCGAGAAGGATGCGATCAAACCCGCCGGCACCCAGGGCCTCGGGCAGCGAACCATCCGGGGCCCGCCCCGTCGCCATGTCGGCGACCAGCAGCTGGGCGTTGCGTCGACAACGCTCGAGATTTTCGCGCACCCGCACCAGGCGCGTCGCATCCGCATCGACCGCGACCAGCGCGCAATCCCCCGCGCGCTCCAGGATATGCAGTGTCTTGCCGCCCGGCGCCGCACACGCATCCAGGACCCGCATCCCGGGCTTGGCATCGAGCAGCGCGGCGGCCAGCTGCGCCCCCGCGTCCTGCACCGACACCCAGCCTTCGGCAAAATTCGGCAGGGCCGTGACCGGTACCGGTGCCGCCAGCTCCACGGCCGCGGGCGCCCAGGCACTGGCGCGTGCCTCGATACCGGCCTGCTGCAGCAGCGCCAGATAGGCATCACGGTGTGTGCGTGTCAGATCCACGCGCAAGGTCAGCGGCGGATGTGCGTTGTTGGCCAACATCACCGCGGCCGCCTGTTGCGGCCACGCGCGCCGCAACGCCGCCGCGAGCCAGGGCGGATGCGCCGCCGCGGCCACCGGATCAACGTCCACCGTGGCGAGCAGCGCGGCGCGCTCGCGCACAAACCGCCGCAGCAACGCATTGACGAGGCCGGCCGCGCGCACATGCCCCAGGGTGCGCGCCGCGTTGACCGCCGCGTTCACGGTCAACTGCGCCGGATTGCGCGAATACTCGATCTGGTGGGCCGCCGCGACCAGCAGCGCACTGACCTGCGGCGCCAGGCGTCCGGCCTTGCGGTCGAGCAGACTGTGCACCGCCGGCAGCAGCCGCAAGTACCAGCGCACCGTTCCCAAGGCGATGGCGCGCACCGCGGCGCGGTCGGCCGAAGCCGCGACGCTCGCGAGCGCGGCATCCGCCGAGGCACCCTGGTCGACTACCGCCGCGATGACGCGCGCCGCGCTCACCAGCACCTCGGTGCGCGCGCCGCTCACGTGAAGCGACCGGCAGCGGCGCCGGTGGAATTCACGAACTCGCGCGCCGCAACGACCTTGCGCCCGGCGCGCTGCAGCTGTGTCACGTGCAATTCACCCGCGCCGCAGGCGACGCGCAGCGCATCACCGGCCAGGCCCAGCCAGGTGCCCGGCGCGGCGCTCGGCGCGGCATCGCCCCGGTCCGTAAGCGGGTCTGTGTACGCGTCATGAATGCGCAGCTGCTCGTCGGCAAAGACCGTTTCGGCGACCGGCCAGGGATTGAAGGCGCGCACCTGGGCCGAGATCAGCGTGGCCGCCGCGTGCCAATTGATGCGGGCCTCGGCCTTGGAGATTTTCGCCGCATAGCTGACACCCGCCTCGGGCTGGGGTCGCGCGCGCAACGTTCCTGCCGCCAGTCCCTCCAGCACCGCGAGCAGCGCTTGCGCGCCCAGTGTGGCCAGCGTGGCGTGCAGCGCGGCGCTGGTGTCGCGCGTGCCGATGGGCACACGGTGGACGGCCAGCATGCCGCCCGTATCCAGGCCCTCATCCATTTGCATGAGCGTGACGCCGGTCGCGGCATCCCCGGCCAGAATCGCGCGCTGGATGGGGGCCGCGCCGCGCCAGCGCGGCAGCAGCGAGGCGTGGATGTTGACGCACCCCAGGCGTGGCAGGTGCAGCACGGGCGGCGGCAGGATCTGGCCGTAGGCCACCACGACCATGACATCCGCTGCCAGGGCCGCTACGGCATCAAGGCCCGCCGCCGTGAGCAAGGTGGGGGGCTGCGACACGGCCAGCCCCGCGCTCAGGGCGAGCGCTTTGACCGGGCTGGGGGTGAGCCGGCGGCCGCGGCCCTGCGGTCGATCAGGCTGGGTGAGAACCCCGACGACCCGGTGCCGCGAAGCCAGCAGCGCCTGCAGCGCCGGCACCGCGAACTGCGGCGTGCCGGCGAAGGCCACGCGCAGCGGGCTGACAACGCTCATCGTTCAGCCCTGGCGCGCTAGCGCGCGCCGGCAGTGCGGGTCGCGCCACCGCGATGCTGCGCTGCAATACGTTCCTTGCGTTCCTTTTCCAGTTTCTTGCGGATCCGGTCGCGCTTCACGTCGGAGAGGTAATCGACAAACAGCTTGCCCTCCAGGTGGTCCATCTCGTGCTGCACGCACACCGACACCACCCCCTCCAGGTCGCGCTCGAACACCGCACCGGTGCGGTCCTGGGCCCGCACCCGGACCCGGGCCGCGCGCTGCACGTCGTCAAAAATGCCCGGCACCGACAGGCAGCCCTCTTCGGTCTTCGCCGTACCTTCGCGGCTGAGGATTTCCGGGTTTATGAATACCAGCGGCTCGGAGCGGTCATCCGAGACATCCATGACGATCAGGCGCCGGTGCACGTCCACCTGGCTGGCGGACAGCCCGATACCCGGGGCCTCGTACATGGTCTCGAACATGTCATCGATGAGCCTGCCGAGTGCCGCGTCGAACTGCTCCACGGGTCGTGCGCGGGTGCGCAGGCGTGGATCCGGGTACTCCAGAATGGTTAGACGCGACATCAGTTTCATGCTCTAGTGTGGGGAACTTGCTAGTCCTCCCTTGTGGGGACGTGATCCAGCGCACAAACTTGACAATACGTCGTGTGCCGAACGCCGCAGCCGATTATAACAGCCGTGCTGCTGCCCCACCCCATGGTTGAGGAGGGGAGAATGACTTTCAACCTCGCATTCAGAACTGGCCTGTCCGCAACACTTATTGCCGCCGTGATTTCGGTCAGCGGCTGCTCGACCCTGTTCCGGCATTCGCCCCCGGTCGAGGAATCGGCTCCGCCCGTCGCGGACACCGCTCCTGCGGCCACGACCGCGTCTGAGCTGACGGCTACCGAGGCCGCCCTGCAGGCCGAAGAACAATCCGGATCGAAGTCCGCGCCGGCACCCGCGCCGACCGCGGAGGCGATCAAGCCCTCGGCACCCGCCCAGTACACCGTCAAGCGCGGCGATACGCTGTGGGGCATCTCCAATGTGTTCCTGAAGAACCCCTGGGAATGGCCCGAAATCTGGTACGAGAACCCCAAGGTCCAGAACCCGCACCGCATTTATCCCGGCGACGTGCTGGTGCTGGCCTATGACAAGGGCGGCCATCCGCAGATCAGCATCGGGCAGGAAGGCGTGCTGCACCTGAATCCCGCCTTGCGCAGCTCACCACTGGATGATGCGATCCCGACCATCCCCTACGCGGCCATCGCGGCGTTCCTGTCGCGGCCGGCCCTGATGAGCCGGGACGAGATCAAGCACGCACCCTATGTCCTGGCCTTCCCGGACGAGCATCAGGCGGCCGGTGACGACAATGTGGTCTATGCCCGCGGCCTCGCCAGCGCCAGCGCCGGGACGCGCTACAGCGTCATGCATATCGGCGATCCCATCGTCGATCCCGAA
Source organism: Steroidobacteraceae bacterium (assembly GCA_035485475.1). Taxonomy (GTDB): domain Bacteria; phylum Pseudomonadota; class Gammaproteobacteria; order Steroidobacterales; family Steroidobacteraceae; genus DAIDKA01. Next base: position 26,488 of record DATHOA010000155.1, read on the forward strand.
AGCGGCAAGACCCTGGGCTATGAGGGCACTTACACGGCCACGGCCGTGGTGCAGACCCCGGCTTCAGTCACCCGCACCGTGCTGGTGGATGCCGCGCGCGAGACCCTGCGCGGCGACTGCATGGTGCCGGATGTGAGTGCCGCCCCCATGAGTTTCACGCCCCGCGCCCCCGACCGAAAGGTCCACGGTCAGATCATCGACGTAGTCGATGCCGAAAGCCTGATCGGACAGTACGACATCGTGGCCATCAACCGCGGCGCCCGCGACGGCGTGGGCCCCGGCACCGTGCTCGCCATCGATGTGTCCGGCGATGTCGTGCCGGACCGCGGCCCGGACTCCTACGACAGCACTGACCGCAACCTCCTCGGCCTGGCCAAATCGGTCAAGCTGCCCAACGAGCGCGCCGGCACCTTGCTGGTGTTCAAGTCGTACGATGACATGAGCTTCGGGCTCGTGGTCGGCGCCTCCTCCCCGATGCGCGTCGCCGACGTCGTTCGCAACCCGTAGTCCCTCCCGCCATCCGCAGGCGGGCGTGTGCTCAGCTCCACGCATGGAGCCGCTACGCCTGCGGGCCATCCTGGCCCGGACTCCGGGCCTGCTGGCCCGACATGTATTCGCCTGCCTGGCCGACGGCGCCGTCCTGGGCGGATCGCTCCCGTCCGATCTGCTGACCCGGCTGCTGAGCTGCGTCCTGCCGGATCGGGGCCGAGCCTGGCTCATTCGACCCGATGAGCGCCTGATCGACTCTGATCTGCGCTGGATCCACGCTAATGCGGGCGTGATTCTCGGCTGCACGGACGCTGACTTCCCACCGCACCTGGTCCGCTGGCCGGCCGCACCGGCCGCCCTGTATGTCAGCGGCCCGACGGCCACGCTGCGCGCAGCGCCCCTCGCCCTGGTCGGAGCACGTCAGGTGACCCCGGCCGGGTTCGAGACCGCCCGCGGCTTCGCGGCCGAGCTCACGCGCGGCGGCTTGAGTATTGCGGCGGGCATGGAGGAGGGAGTCGATACGGCGGCCCACGAGGGCGTGCTGGCGGCCGGTGGCACTCCCATCGGTCTGTGTGTGTGCGGCCTCGACCGGGTGCGTGCGGCGCGCACTGCGGGCCTCGTGACGCGAATCCGGCACGAGGCAACCCTGATCAGCCTGTTCGCGCCCGGCACACCACCCCGACGCCATCATTTCCCGATGCGCAGCCGGCTGCTGGGCGCGCTCAGCCGCGGCGTGCTGGTGGTGGAGGGCGCGAGCGGCAGCGGCACGCCGTGCAGCGTCGAGCAGGCCCGAGTGCTGCAGCGGCCGGTCTTCGCCATTCCCGGATCCATCCGGGATCCGGCGGCCCGCGGCTGCAACCAGCTCATCCGCGCCGGCGCAAGCCTCGTAACGCAGCCCGGAGAGATCCTGCAGGAGCTGGGGTTTACGGATACAAATCAGACCATTAGAGGGCATAGCACGGTGCGTAGCGTGCCTGGGACCCGGCCTTCGCCATTGGACAACAAATACGAAATGCTGTTAGATGCCGCAGGCTTCGAGCCGGTGGACATCGATGTGCTCGTGTTGCGGACCGGTTGGTCCGGGCACGAAGTGGCCTCAATGTTGCTGTTGCTCGAACTACAGGGGCGGATCGCGCCCCAGCCTGGCGGCCGGTACTGCCGCCTGTCATAAGTCCGATGCTCATGACGACCAGTGTCCTCGATATTCTGATTTACGTTTTTGACCGCTACATGCTGGAGGACACCTCGGAGGTTCCTGAACGCGACGCTCTTGCTCGCGATCTGGAGCTGATGGGTTTCGGCTCCGCGAGCGTCGAACGCGCCCTCGACTGGCTGGCCGATCTGGCGGATGTACGCCTGCAATCTGCCGAAGCGCCCGATTGTGACCGGCCCAGCCTGCGGGTGTACTGCGACGGGGAACTGACCCGGCTGTCCACCGAATCGCGTGGCTTTCTGATGCATCTGGAGCGGCACGGCATCCTGTCGCCGTTGCAGCGGGAAGTGGTTCTGGACCGGCTTCTGGCCCTGGACTCGGAGGAACTGGACACCGAGCAGATCAAATGGGTCGTGCTCATGGTGCTCTCCAGTCAACCGGGCCAGGAACAGGCTTTCGCCCGGATGGAGGACCTCGTGGCTGACAGCACCGGAGCGCCGCCGCACTAGCAGATCGGCCTTAAGGTTCCACCTCACCATCATCAATCCGCGGCCTGGTCCGCGGTTTTTCGTCTAACGGGGCTCCATCAGCGCATGGCAGAAAATCTGGTCATCGTCGAATCGCCGGCCAAGGCGCGCACGATAAAGAAGTACCTCGGCAAGGACTTCGAAGTCCTCGCCTCGTACGGACACGTGCGCGACCTGGTGCCCAAGGAAGGCGCGGTCGACACCGAGCATGGCTTCGCCATGCGCTATCAACCGCTCGAGAAGAACGAGCGGCATGTCGAGGCCATCTCCCGCGCGCTGAAGAAGGCCAAGGCGCTGTACCTGGCGACCGATCCCGACCGCGAGGGCGAGGCCATCGCCTGGCACTTGCTCGAGATGCTCAAGGAGCGCGGCGAAATCGGCGAGCGCGCCGTGCATCGCGTCGCCTTCTACGAAATCACCAAGAACGCCATTCGTGCCGCGGTGGCCGCGCCGCGCGAGGTGTCCGCACCCCTGGTCAACGCCCAGCAGGCGCGCCGCGCGCTGGACTACCTGGTCGGCTTCAATCTCTCGCCGCTGCTGTGGAAGAAAGTGCGGCGCGGGCTGTCCGCCGGTCGCGTGCAAAGCCCGGCACTGCGCATGATCTGTGAGCGCGAAGCTGAAATCGAAGCCTTCAAGGCGCTGGAGTACTGGACCCTCGATGGCGAGGGCGAACATTCCACGCAGCCCTTTCCGCTGAAGCTGGTCGAATATGCCGGCACCAAGGTCGAGCAGTTCAGTTTCACCAACGAAACGATCGCACGCGAAGTGGAGCGCACCCTGCAGGCCGCCGCGGGCAGCAATGCGGATCGCGCCGGGTCACTGCAGGTTCTGGCGATCGACCGCAAGCAGCGCCGCCGCAATCCCGCCCCGCCCTTCACCACCTCGACGCTGCAGCAGGAAGCCGCGCGCAAGCTCGGCTTCAATGCCCGGCGCACCATGCGCCTGGCGCAGCAGCTGTATGAAGGCATCGACATCGGCGAGGGCAGCGTCGGCCTCATTACCTATATGCGTACCGACTCGGTGTCGCTGGCCAACGAGGCCGTTGCCGAGATCCGCCAGGTCGCCGTGAAGCTCTACGGTCCGGAGGCCATCGACCCGGAGCCGCGCTTCTACAAGACCAAGTCGAAGAATGCCCAGGAAGCGCACGAGGCGGTGCGCCCGACTTCCGCCGCGATCGTGCCGGCCGATATCGAGCGCTACCTGGACCCGGACCTGTTCAAGCTGTATTCGCTGATCTGGCGACGGGCCGTGGCCTGCCAGATGACGCACGCGACCTTCGATACCGTCGCCGTCGACATGCTGGCCGGCCCCGATGGTCCCAACCGTCACCTGCTGCGCGCCAACGGCTCCACGCTCATCAAGCCCGGGTACATCGCCGTGTACCAGGAGGGCGCCGATGACGCCAAGATTGATGATGCCGACCATGTGCTGCCGCCCATGAACGAGGGCGACACCGTGCGCCTCACCGCGCTGCGCGCCGAGCAGCATTTCACCGAGCCGCCGCCGCGGTTCTCTGAAGCTTCACTCGTCAAGGCCCTCGAAGAGCATGGCATCGGGCGGCCATCGACCTACGCCTCGATCATCTCGACGCTGCAGGACCGCGAGTACGTCGAGATGGACAACCGGCGCTTCATTCCCACCGACATCGGCAAGATCGTCAACCGCTTCCTGACACTGCACTTCAATCAATACGTGCAGTACAACTTCACGGCCGACATGGAAGATGAGCTCGACGCGGTATCGCGCGGCGAGGAGGAGTGGATCACCCCACTCGCCAAGTTCTGGGCCCCCTTCATCAAGCAGGTCGAGGACATCGAGAAGAATGTCTCGCGCGATGAAGTCGCGCAGGCCCGCGAGATCGGCGTCGACCCGAAGTCCGGCAAGCCGATGACGGTGCGCATGGGGCGTTTTGGCCCCTTCGTGCAGATCGGCACCAAGGATGATGAGGAGAAGCCGAAGTTCGCGGGGCTGCGACCGGGTCAGAAGATGGACTCGATCACGCATGAGCAGGCGCTGGAACTGTTCAAGCTGCCACGCACGCTCGGTGCCACGGCCGAGGGCGCACCGATCGTCACGAACATCGGCCGCTTCGGGCCGTACATCAAGTTTGGCGAGAAGTATGTATCGCTGAAGGATGATGATCCGTACACCGTAAGCCTGGAGCGGGCGCTCGAAGTCATCCGCCTGAAACAGGAGGCCGATGCCAATCGCCTCATCCAGGACTTCGGGGTCGACAACATCCAGGTGCTCAACGGCCGCTACGGTCCCTACATCACGGACAAGCTGAAAAACGCCCGCATCCCCAAGGATCGCGATCCGAAATCAATGACGCTGGAGGAGTGTCGCGAACTGCTGGCCGCTGCGCCCGCGCGCGGCAACCGCTTTGGTCGCGGACGGCGCGGCGCCGCCGGCAAGGGCACGGCGAAACCTGCGGCAACGACTGCCGCCAAGGCACCACCGGCCAAGGGCGCGAAGACCAAGCGCAAGGCCGCCGTGACCGCCGCTGCGAACGGCGACGGCGCCAAGGTCGGCAAGGCGGCGCCTGCGAAGCCTGCCACCGCGAAGAAAAAGAAGAAAGCTGCCCCGGGCAGCACGCGCCGCGCCGCGGCCCCGAAGGTCGAGGCTTAGCAGGCCGCGGGAACTTCGTGAAATACCGCCACAGCTTTCACGCCGGAAACTTCGCGGACATACACAAGCACATGACCTTGTTGGCGGTCATCGCCAGCCTGCAGCGCAAGGACAAGGGTTTCCTGTACCTCGAAACCCATGCCGGCCGCGGCGCCTACGATCTGTCCGAATCCCCCGGCAGCCGCGCCTCGCGCACCGGCCTGGCGCGCATCCTCGGCGAGCCGGATGCGGCCGCGGAGATTCAGGCCTACGGCAATGCCGTGCGGCACTGGCGCGAGCTGGTCCAGGACCGCAACGCCTATCCCGGCTCGCCGGTGCTCGCCGCCGGGGCACTGCGGCCGCAGGATCGCGCCATTCTGATCGAGCTGCAGCCGCCCGAGGCGCATGCGCTGGAACGCGCCGTGTCACACCACGCCAATGTGCGCGTCGAGCTGGGCGATGGCTACGAGCAGCTGCGCGCCCATATGCCTCCCGTCGAGCGGCGCGGGCTGGTGCTGATTGATCCACCCTACGAGGACACCAATCGCGATTTCGAGCGCGCGCGTGCCGCCATCGACGCCGTACTGCAGCGTTTCGCCACCGCCGTGATCATGCTGTGGTATCCGATCAAGGAGGCTCGCGACACCCAGCTGTGGCGCAAGCGTCTTGGCGCCAGCCTGCGGCTGCCGCTGCTGGTCAGCGAACTTTGGGTGCATCCGTGTGACTCACGTATCGCGCTGAACGGGTCCGGACTGATTATCATCCACCCGCCATACCAGCTCGCGCCGCGGATGCAGATCTGGTTGCCCCAGCTCGTCGGCATGCTCGACGCTGCCGGAACCGGTGGCTGTCTGGTCGAACAAGCGCAGGAGTCATAGAGGTTTGAGCGAGTTGCCCGCAGAATACGGTGTCATCGGTCATCCGGTGTCGCACAGCCGCTCCCCGTTCATCCACGGCATCTTCGCCCGGCAGACCGGCCAGAACATGGTCTATCGTCTGCACGATGTGAGCCCCGCGGACCTGGCCACCTTTGTCATGGAGTTCTGGCGCCGCGGCGGCAAGGGGCTCAACGTGACCGTGCCGCACAAGATCAGCGCCAGCGGCATGGTGCGCGCGCTGAGCGAGCGCGCCACCCGGGCGGGGGCCGTGAATACCCTGCTCATGGACGAGGATGGCATCACCGGCGACAACACCGATGGCGCGGGCCTGGTGCGTGACCTCACCGCGAATCAGAAAGTGGCGATCGCCGGTGCACGCATCCTGCTGGTCGGTTCCGGCGGCGCCGCGCGCGGCGTGGTCGCACCGCTCCTGGACGAATCGCCCGAGCTGATCACCATCGCGGGGCGCTCCGCGGCGCGCGCCGCGGCCCTCGGGCGCCAGTTTGCCGCACTCGGCCCGGTGCACGGCGCCGGCCTCGATGCGATCGACTCGGGCGCTTTCGACATTGTCATCAACGCCACCTCGGCCGGGCTTGCCGGGGAGGCGCCGGCGATACCCGCGAGCGTCCTGACGCGCTCGACCTTCTGCTACGACATGTCCTACGCCAAGGGCGGCACGGCTTTCCTGCAGTGGGCGCGCGACAAGGGCTGCAAGCGCTCGGCGCAGGGCTGGGGCATGCTGGTCGAGCAGGCCGCCGAATCGTTTGAATTGTGGCGCGGGGTGCGTCCCGCCACCGCTGCGGCGCTGGCCGCCCTGGTATCCGGCATTGGCTAACGCATCGTGACCAGCTCTTCGGCGCTGGTCGGGTGGATGGCCACCGTGTCATCGAAGTCGGCCTTGGTCGCGCCCATGCGCATCGCCACGGCAAATCCCTGCATCATCTCATCGGCGCCGGCGCCGATCACATGCAGGCCGACCACCTTCTGCTTCGGTCCCGCGCACACCAGCTTCATGTGGGTGCGCGGCTTGCGCGCGGTCAGTGCGTGGTACATCGGCACGAAGGCCGACAGGTACACCTTGACCGTGCTGCCATACTTGGCACGCGCTTCCGCCTCGGTGAACCCGACCGTACCGATCGGCGGATGTCCGAAAATCACCGTCGGAATGTTGTCGTAATCCAGGTAGCGGTCTTCTTGGCCGCCCCAGATCCGGTCACTCAAGCGCCTGCCGGCGGCAATCGCCACGGGCGTCAACTGCGCCCGGCCGGTCACATCCCCGATGGCATGGATGGTCTCGACATTCGTGTTCTGGAATTTGTCGGTCACTACGTAGCCCTGGGCGTCGAGCTTCACCCCGACGGTCTCCAGGCCCAGATCCTTGGTGCGCGGCGCGCGTCCCACGGCCCAGATGAGCTTGTCGAAGGGACCGACGTGCCGACCGTCCGCCATCGTCAGCTGCACACTGCCGTCGGCCAGGCGGCTGACCGACTCGGTGACGGCGTTGTGCACGATCTGCATGCCCAGATCACGGGCGATCTCCACGTACGAGGCACCCAGCATGGCATCGAAATACCGCATCACGGTTTCGCCGCGGATCACCAGCGTCACCTGGCTGCCCAGGGCCTGCATGATCCCGGCGATCTCCACGGCGATATAGCCGCTGCCCACGATGACCACGCGCGCGGGCCGCTCTTCGAGTTCAAAAAAACCATCGGAGGTCGTACCCAGTTCAGCACCCGGCAGGTTCGGTATCACCGGATGACCACCCGTGGCGACGACGATGTGCGGGGCCGTCGCATGCCAGTCGGCAACCTCGACGCTGTGCGTGCCCGAAATGCGGGCGCGGCCGCGCGCCAGCTGGATCTTGCGGTGGGCCAGGTTGCGCTCATAGATGGCATTGAGCCGGTGCACATAGGCATCGCGCCCGTTCTTCAGCATCGACCAGTCATGCGCCACCGCGCCAAAATGGAAGCCGTAGCCGGCGCTGTCCTCCGCCCCGGCCGCGATTTCCGCGGCATTCCACATCACCTTCTTCGGCACGCAGCCCACATTGACGCAGGTGCCCCCCAGACGGCCCGACTCGGCCAGCAGCACGCGCGCGCCATATTCGACCGCCCGCTGGGCGCAGGCCAGGCCGCCGCTGCCGCCGCCGATCACGATCAGATCATACTGGTCCGTCATTATGGTCCGTATCCCATGGCGGCATCCCGCGCTGCCACCCGTGCACACTGTATCGGCTCATGTTACAGGCACTTGAGGAAGGAAAAGGAGTCCCCAAGGAGTTCTCATGCCCAACGACAATCCCTTGCTGCTGCGCAACCCGCTGCCGCGTTTCGGCGCGATCCGCGCCGAACATGTGCTGCCCGCCATCACCTGGCTGCTGGAGCGCAACCGCGCCCAACTCGACCGCCTGCTGGCGGCGCCGGTCGCGACTTTCAAGTCGCTCATCGAGCCGCTCGAGGATGCGCAGCATGAACTGGCCTGCGTGTGGTCCCAGGTCAGCCATCTCAATGCCGTGATGAACGCGCCGGCGCTACGCGAGGCTTATACGGCCTGCCTGCCCCTGCTGTCGGCGTGGCAGACCGATCTGGCGCAGAACGAGGCACTGTGCCGGGCCTGCCAGCACATCGCCGCGACCGATCACGAGCTCGATGCCACCCAGCGGCGGGTGCTCGAGTATCGCCTGCGCGAGTTCCGTCTCGCGGGCGTGGCGCTTGAGCCGCAGGCCAAGGCGCACTTCAAGGAGCTGATGCAGCAGCTCACCCAGCTGTCCGCAAAGTTTGAAGAAAACGTTCTTGATGCGACCAATGCCTGGTCGCTGCACGTGGCGCAACCTGCCGAACTGGCCGGGATCAATCCCGGCATCATCGAGCGGGCGCGCGCCGCGGCCGGGGATGCGGGTGGTTACACCCTGAAGCTCGAGCAGCCCGTGTACGTCGCCGTCATGTCCGATGCCGATTCGAGCGCCCTGCGCCGCACCTTCTACGAGGCCTGGACCACGCGCGCCTCGGACCAGGCGCCGCAGGAGGCGCGTTTCGATAATTCAAGCGTGATGGAGGAGATCCTGCGGGTGCGCCACGAACTCGCCCAGGTGCTGGAGTTCGCAAACTACGCCGACTATGCACTGGCCACGCGCATGGCGAAGAGCACCGAGGAGGTGTTCGGCTTCCTCGAGCAACTGCGCGTGGCGAGTCGTAGCGCCGCCGAGCAGGAGTTGCGCGAGCTGGAACAGTTCGCCGGTGCGAAGCTCGCGGCCTGGGACATCAGCTACTGGTCCGAGCGCCTGCAACGCGAACGCTACAGCGTCTCGCAGGAGCAGCTGCGACCGTATTTCTCCCTGCCGCGGGTGCTCGATGGCCTGTTCGACGTGGCACAGCGTCTGTTCGGCGTACGCATCGTGGAGCGCCGCGGCGTCCCCGTGTGGCATCCCGACGCACGCTATTTTGAAATCCTGAACGCCGCCGGCGCGCCGTGCGGCAGCTTCTACCTGGACCCGTGCGCACGCCCCAATAAACGCAGCGGCGCCTGGATGGATGAGTGCGTGGGCCGCAAGAGCATGAGCGGCCCGACCGAGCTGCCCGTGGCCTACCTGGTGTGCAATTTCCTCGAAGCCGAACCCGGGCAGCCCGCGCAGCTGACCCACGATGACGTGGTGACGCTGTTCCACGAGTTCGGTCATGGCATGCATCACCTGCTGACCCGGGTCGGATACCCGACGCTGGCCGGCATCAACGGAGTCGCTTGGGATGCCGTGGAGCTGCCCAGTCAGTTCATGGAGAACTACGCGTGGCATCCGCAGGTGCTGCGCCGGATCGCCATCCATGTCACCACCGGCGCGCCGCTCGCCGAAGCCACGCTGCAGCAGTTGATCACGACGCGCAGCTTCCACGCCGGTCTGCAGATGCTGCGGCAGCTGGAGTTCGCCTTGTTTGATTTCACGCTGCACGCCGGCTATGACCCGGCACTTGGCGCGCGGGTGAGCCAGGTGATCGAGACCGTGCGTGCCCGGGTGTCCGTGATTGCCGTGCCCACCTCGAATCGCTTCGCACACAGCTTTGCGCATATTTTTGCCGGGGGCTACGCCGCCGGCTACTACAGCTACAAATGGGCCGAGGTGCTGGCCGCCGATGCCTTTGCCGCCTTCGAGGAAGCCGGTGTGTTTGATCCGGTCACCGCCCGGCGATTTGTGGACTGCATCCTCTCCCAGGGCGGCAGCCGTGACGCACTGGAGGCCTTCGTTGCATTCCGTGGGCGCAAACCGGACGTGCGGCCGCTGCTGCGCCAGCATGGTATTGCAGCCCAGGTATAGCTTTGACATATATTGCGAATGAAGAGAACTGTGCGCAGTGTCGTTGGTCACTTGCCGTGACCATGCCTAGACTCCGACATTCTTCGGCGAGTGGACCATGGGCAAAGCACGGCCAAACGACTTCGATGTAACCGGCACCGTGCAGGTGAGCTCCACGACTGCGGTCCGCGAAGCCGTCGAGCAGCTGTGCCAGGCCACCTGGCAGGATTTCCCGTTCGAGCCACTTACCCGCGCGTTCACGCAATTTGAACGCATGTTCGCCGGAGAAGTCGACGGATACTACGGCGTCGATACCGTCTACCACGACCGTCAGCACACCTTGGATGTGACGCTCGCGGTGGCGCGCCTGATGGCGGGACACGACCGCACCGCCGCGCCTGCCGAGCAGCTGGGCGCCGAGCGTGCCGCGGCAGGTCTGGTCACCGGCCTGTTCCACGATGTCGGATATCTGCGCCGCAAGGATGAAGACGACTACCGCCATGGCGCCGAGCTGACCCGGGTCCACGTGTCCCGCGGCGCCGACTTTCTGGCCGACTACCTGCCGCGCATCCAGCTGTCGCACTGGGCGCCGGTCGCCCGTGAAATCATCCACTTCACCGGTTACGAAGTGCCGTTTGACCGCATTGTCGTGGCCGACCCCAAGGACCGGACCCTCGGACACCTGATCGGCACCGCGGACATGATCGGGCAGATGGCCGACCGCTGCTACCTGGAGAAATGCCGGGACCGCCTGTACCCCGAGTTCGTGCTCGGCGGCATGGCGCTGCCCATCAGCTCCAATGGCGGTCGCCAGGTGCGCTACGCCTCCGGCCTTGATGTGCTGCGTCAGACCCCCGAATTCGTCGCCGAAACCCGCGCCAAACGCCTGGATGGCGCTTTTGGCGGTGCCTATCGCCATGTTGAAGCCCTGTACGGCGGCCAGAATCCGTACATGGACATGATTGATCGCAACGTCGGTTATCTGAATCGCGTCCTGCGCAGCGAGAACTGGCGCTTGTTGCGGCGTAATCCGCCGGTGTTTTCCGCGCTCGCCGATCCCATGGCAACGGTGCGCGGACTGATGGTCGGCTACATCCGCAACGCCTGGGCACCGCGCCGCTGAGCCGGACCCCTGTCAGCGGATGCTGACGATTTCACCCTTCTTGTGGCCTGCCCCCTGATGCACAGGTAAGATCAGCGAAAGACGCTGCGCTGGTGCAAATATAAAAGGGGAATGCCGCTGTCGTGCTGACGACCGGCGGCGATGCGACCGTGACCGTTGTAAGTCTGAAATTCAAATACGCCAGTACTGCCTTCCTCGCGGTGCTGCTGGCCGCATTCGCATTCATCGGCCTGTTTGCCTGGCAGCTGCACGTGCATTCGCAGCGGGTCGAGAACCTGGCGCAGGCGGCCGTGCATGCCACCGCGAACCCTGGCCCCGCGCCGGCGACCCCCATCGCCACGGCCGCGCGCACGGCCTCCTCCCTGGACCTGTTGAAACGGCTGCGCCTGCTGGGCCAGGCCGACCTGCTGGACGGGCTGGCGCTGGCCGGGATCCTGGCCGGCATTGCCGGACTGGTGGCCGCCTGGCTGGCGTGGCGCGCCGGATTTCGTCTCGAGCAGCCGATCACCGCCCTGATCCGCAGCGCCGAGCGCTTCGGGCAAGGCGACTACACCCGTCCCGTGGACGTACTGCGCCGCGACGAGCTCGGTGACCTGCAGAAGGCGCTGGAGCACATGCGCTACAAGCTGCGCCAGACGACGATCACGAAGAACTATCTGAACAGTGTGCTCAATGGCATGACCGATGCCGTGTTCGTGAGCTCACCGGATGGCGTCGTGCGGGTTGCCAACCAGGCCGCCTGCAAGCTGCTCGGTTATGCCGAAGGCGAAATCCAGGGCAAGAACATCGCCTTCATTCTCGAAGAGCGCGAGCGGCCCGGTTTCGATCTCACCCGCGCGTCCCATGAGTCACGCGAGACGTTGGTGCAGACGCGCCAGGGAACCACGATTCCCGTGTCCCTGACCGGCTCGCAGCTGGGCGGGGAGGACCCGCATTTTCAGGGCTGTATCTTCGTCGCCCGCAACATCACCGAACAGAAGCGTACCGAGCGGCGCATCCGCTACCTGGCGCGCTACGACACGCTGACCCGCGTGCCCAATCGCATGCAGTTCCAGCATCTGCTGCAGCAGACCATCGCCCGCGGGGTGCGCAACAATCACGGCGTCGCGCTGCTGTACCTGGATCTGGACCGCTTCAAGGAGCTCAACGACACCTTTGGCCACGGCGCCGGTGACCGCGCCCTGGAAGTACTGGCCGAGCGGCTCACCCGCTCCTTGCCCAAGGATGCCGTGCTGGGCCGCCTGGCTGGCGATGAGTTCGCGGTATTCATGGAAGGGCTGCCGCTGGATGCCGACAATCGCGGCCCGATCGCCCATCTGGCGCGCGCGGTGCTCACCGAGATCAACCGTCCCTTCCAGTTGAACCAGCACGAACTGTTCCTGTCCGCCAGCATCGGCATCGCCTTCTGTCCGCGCGATGCCGAGAATGTGATCGACCTGATCCGCAACGCCGACGCCGCCATGTATTACTCCAAGCAGAACGGCGGCAACACTTTTGCCTTCTACTCCCCCGAGATGAACGCCGCGGCGGTCGAGCGGCTGATGCTCAAGAGCAAGCTGCGGCGCGCGCTGGAGCGCGACGAACTGGTGATCCACTACCAACCCAAGGTCGACTTGTCCGACGGCCGGGTCATCGGCGCCGAGGCGCTGTTGCGCTGGCGGTTGCCCGGACATGGCGATATTTCACCGGCGCAGTTCATTCCGCTGGCCGAGGAGACCGGGTTGATCCTGGAAATCGGCGAATGGGTGCTGAACCGGGTCTGCATGGATTACCGGCGGCTGGCCGAGCGCGGCGACCCGGGGCGCATATCGCTGAACCTGTCGCTGAAGCAGCTGCGTGAGGCCAGCTTCATCCTGCGCTGCCGTTCGGTCTTCCGTCGTCACAACGTATCGCCCGCGCACTTCGAACTCGAGATCACCGAGTCCACCCTGATGGCCGACACCCAGCGCACGGTGCGTCTGCTGGGCGAACTGCACGAGATGGGGCTGCACCTGTCGATCGATGATTTCGGTACCGGCTACTCCTCGCTGTCGGCGCTGCAGCAGTTCCCGATCGGCACCTTGAAGATTGATCAGTCCTTCGTACGCGATGTCTCGGAGGATGCCGGAGACGCGACCATCGTCCGCACCATCATCGACATGGGACGCAGCCTTGGCCTGGATGTCGTGGCCGAAGGCATCGAATCGCAGCAGCACCTGGACTTCCTGCGCGAGCACCACTGCCAGTACGGCCAGGGGAAGCTGTTCAGCGAGCCCAATACTGTCGATGTGCTGGTGGCCCTGCTCGCGCGTCAGGCCAACGGCGAGGCGCCCTTCGGCCATCTCATCCACCGCACCGGACTGGCGAGCCGCCGCGCATGAGGTTTGTCAACGGTTGAGACGGGCATGAAGGCACCGTGGGGCCGCTGGTCGTGTGCCGCTATCGCAGCTGTGTGGGCCGTGGCCGCATTCCACTATGCCACGCGCGATCTGCCCGCCGGCATGCACCTGGACAGCCCCCCGCAGTCCCTTGCAACCGGCGCGGTCACCTTCCTCGATGACATCACCGGCGCCGACGCCTACGGGCACGGCTTCAGCTCGCACAACCTGTTCGACACCATGCTGCGCACCATCGCCAATGCGCGCAGTTTCATCGTGCTGGACTGCCATCTGTGCAACGACCTGCATCGCAACGGGCCGGATGCCGGCGTCAATCTCACTCCCATGGCGGCGCAACTGATCGACGCGCTGCTGGCGCGCAAGGCCGCCGTGCCCCAGCTGCAGATCCTGGTCATCGCCGATCCCGTCAACCGCCTGTATGGTTCAGCGCCAGCGCCCGAACTGGCCGCCCTGCAGGCGGTTGGCATCCCGGTCGTGACCGTCGATCTGTCGGCCCTGCGCGATCGCAATGTCCTGTACTCAAGCCCGTGGCGGCTGCTGCTGAAGTGGTGGAGCCACCTCGACAGCGGTGGCGGCTGGCTGCCCAATCCCTACAGCGACGAAGGACCGCCGCTCACGGCGCGTGCCTGGGCGCAGCTGGCCAACCTGAAGTCCTCCGACCGGCGCGTGCTGCTCGCTGATGACGGGCACGGCGCACTCGTGGCCCAAGCGGGCACCAGCGAACCTGCCATGGCCAGCAGCATCGACACGGTCACGGGCCTGCAGGTCACCGGACCTGCGGTGCTGCCGCTGCTGCGCAGTGAACTGCAACTGGCCCACTCCTTTGGCTGGAGCGGCTCGATGGTGCTGCCGACTGCGGCGCCGGATCCGCCCGATCCGCTCAAGCGCACCGACACGGTGGAAATCCAGTGGTTGGGCGAAGGCGCCATTCGCAATGCACTGCTGGAACACATCGCCGCAACATCACTCGGCGACAACATCGACATCGCCAGCAGCAGCCTCTCGGACCGCGCGATCATCGACGCCCTGCTCGCCGCGAGCCGCCGTGGGGCCGCCGTGCGCCTGATCCTGGATCCCCACAAATCCGCCTCGCTGTGGCGCAGCGCCAACCAGCTGGTCGGCAGTGAGCTGATCGCCGCCAGCGACGGCGCGATCCATGTGGCCTGGTACCGTACCCACGACGAACAGTTTCGCGCCGCACTGGTGCTCATCCATGGCAGCGGACCGGTGTGGATGCTCACCGGCTCCGCGAGTCTCACGCGGCGCGATCTGGGTGACTACGACCTGGTGCTGGACGCCGCGTTGTCCGGCAGCGCGACGGCCGCACCGCTGCTGGGCGCGCAGGCGTTCTTCGACACGCTGTGGAATGATCGCGGGCCGCCGGGCATTGAATACACCGCCGATGCCGATACCTGGGCCGATCCTTCGCAGCTGCGCTACTGGGCCTACCGGCTCATGGAGGCGCTGGGAATTTCGCGGACTTGAGCAGCTGATCGGCCTGGGTCTGCACGGCGCTGATCGCCTGGTCCGCTACCGCCGAAAATGTCGCAATCACACTGGCCATGCGATTCTGCTTCGCGACCCCCTGCTCACTGACCGCAAAACTGCCCATCAGGGCGCCATCGCTGCGGCGGATCAGCAGGCCGTGCAGTTCCACGTGGATCAGCGGCGGCCCCGCCTCGGTCGCGTACTCGGCCGTGAAGCGATCAATCGAGGTTTGCAGCAGATAATCCGCATTGAAGGTACTGCGGGCATCCGCCACCGCACTCCACGCCGCATCAACCCGGAACACGGTCACCTGCAGGTCCGACACCAGGTCCGCGAGCGGCGCACTCCAGCGACTGCCCGCGTAATAGTCGAGGCGATTACCCGGACGCAGCAGCGCGATGCGATCCGTGTTCAATCCCGCCGCGGCCAGCGGTCGGCCGATGCGCAGACTCGGCGCGCCACTGCGCGGCCCGCTGTCGGGCGGGACCTGCGGTGGCTGCAGCACATACAGCTGCACGGGGGGCGCCGTGCTGTGCAACAGGCCCGAGCAGCCCGGTAGCGCCAGCAGCAGTGGAATCAGCAGGCCGCGCAGGCGTCTCATGGTGGAATCGTGACTCCCTGGTCCGGCTTTTCAAACAGCAGTTGGGAAGGATTCTCATGCAGGCTGCGCGCCAGGTCGCGCACTTCGGCGACTGCGGCGCGACTGTCCCCGAGCAGCAGTTCCACCTGCGGGAGACTTTCGCGGGTGAAGGCGCGCACATCGCCGCGATTCTCGCGGATCAACTGGTCCAGGTTTTCCGTTGCACTGCTCAGGTGCTCCGTGACCGCCGTGACGCGCTCCAGCACATCATGCAGCTGCGGACCCGCCGCATCCGTCACGCCGCGAACACTGGCTGCCGTGACCCGGAACTCATCCGAAGTCGCATGCAGATTTGCGATCAGCGCGCGCAATTCCTTGATGGTATCGGGAAGACTCTGCGTGGTGGCATCCAGATTCGCAAAGGCATGGGTGATCGACCTGATGTTGTCCGCATCCAGCAGCAGCTGGAAACGCCCCAGTACGTCACTGGCCCGACCGACCATTTCCGGCAGGCTCGCGAGCAGCAGATCGAAGTTGGACTTCGTTGAGCGAATCACCGGGTAGCGCTCGCTCGGCACCCCCTCCACCAGCCGCCTGCTGCCCGCATCACGCAGCAGATCGATGAACAGCACGCCCGTCAGTCCCTGTTGCGACAGCTCCGCGACCGACTCCTCGGACACCGGCGTCGTCGAGTCGATGTCGACAATGACCTGCACGCGGGCGGCGTTGCGATGATCGATGTACATGGACACCACGCGTCCCACATCGACGCCCAGGTAGCGTACCGGTGCGCCGCGGGTCAGGCCGCTGACACTGCCATAAAAGTAGACTTCGTAGCGGGTGAAGTCGCGGTGCTCGCGCGCATCCGTATACCAGTACACGAACAGTCCGGCCATGGCGATGACCAGCAGCACGAAGGCACCCACCGCCGCATAGTTTGCTTCTCGCTCCATCAAGCCTCTCCGGCGCGTGCGCTGTGGCCGCGCGCCCGCACGCCGTGGAAGTACGCCTGGATCCACGGATGGGGATTGTCCATGATGCCGGTCAGGGTGTCGCTCACCATGTGCCGGTCCACAATCACGCCGACACGATTGCAGGTACGGAAGATCGTGTCCAGATCGTGCGTGATCATCACCACCGTCAGGTGCAGGTGCTGATGCAGGTACAGCAGCAATTCGTCAAACGCCGCGGCGCTGATCGGATCCAAGCCCGCCGTCGGCTCATCCAGAAACAGCAGCTGCGGATCCAGCGCCAGGGCCCGCGCCAGGGCCGCGCGTTTGATCATGCCGCCCGACAGTTGCGCCGGATACTTGCCGGCCGCATCCGCCGGCAGGCCCACCATGCGCACCTTGAGCATGGCGAGCTCATCCAGATCGCTCTCCGGCAAGCGCAGATACTCGAGCATCGGCAACTGCACGTTCTGCAGTACCGTGAGCGCGCTGAACAGCGCCCCCTCCTGGAAGGTCACGCCATAGTCCGCCTTGACGGCGCGCAGCTCCTTCTGGGTCATCCGCGTCACATCCTTGCCGCATAGACACACCGTACCGGACAGCGGCCGCTGCAGCCCGAGGATACTGCGCAGCAGCACCGATTTGCCTGCGCCCGAGCCGCCGACGATGCCGAAGATCTCGCCGGCCTCGACCGTCATGTCCAGACCCTCGTGGACCACCTGGCTGCCGAAACGGTTGACCAGGCCGTGCACTTCAACCCGTGGCGCCATCTAAAAATCCAGGGCCATGAACAACACGGCAAACAGCGCATCGGCGAGCAGCACGACGAAAATGGCCTGCACCACCGCCACGGTGGTCAGCCGACCCAGCTCGCGTGACGAGCCGCGCACCTGCATGCCACGGTAGGTGCCCGCGAGTGCGATGAGCATGCCAAACACCGGCGCCTTCACCAGGCCCGACCAGAACGTGGTCGGCGCGATGGCGTCGTTCATGCGGATCAGGTACTGCGGCAACGGAATGTTCAGCAGGTACTTGCACAGCAGCGCGCCGCCGGTGAGGCCCACGGCATCGGCGATGATGGTGAGCAGCGGCAACGCAATCGTGAGTGCGATGATGCGCGGCAGGATCAACGCCTCAAAGGTGTCCACTCCGATCGCCTGCAGCGCATCGACCTCCTCATTCAGGTGCATCGAGCCGATTTCCGCAGCGAAGGCGCTGCCTGAGCGGCCGGCGATGATGATGGCCGTGAGCAGTACTCCCAGCTCGCGCAGCACCCCAATGGTGACCAGGTCCACCACGAACAGCTCGGCACCAAACCGCGCCAGCTGCTGCGCACTCATGTAGGCGACGATCACGCTGATCAGGAAGGCGATCAGCGTGACGATCGGAATGGCCGTGATGCCGGTTTCGTAGACATGCCGCGCAATCGAAATCGGCCGCAGCCGGCGCGGTGCGCGCAGCGCGCCGAACGCCGTCACGGCGATGCGGCCGCCGAAGGCCAGTCCGCTGAGCAGGTCATCCCAGCCACCGACGACGCGGCGGCCGAGGGCTTCGACCGGTTCTTCGATGTGATGCGGGCTGGGCAGATCCGGATGCGGCATGGGCGCCGGTTCGCTCAGCGCCGCCTCGATCAGGCGCAGCTGATCCGGGGGTGGTCCGGCAAATGCCACGCGCGCCCCGGCCGCCGTCGCGCGGCCCATGAAATCGCGCAGCTTGACGCTCGCCGACAGATCGAGGGCGGTCAGATCGGTCGTATCAATGAGAACCCGGGTGGCGCCGTCCACCTCCACCGCCGCGAGCTCGCGCGTGAACGCCTCCAGCTGGGCCAGGCGCCAGGAGCCGGTCAGGTGAAGTTCGACGCCCTGCGCCGTGCGGCGGCTGTGCAGATACACGTGGTTGTCGGGATCATCAGGTATCGTCCCGATACTGCCTGATGCGGATGGTGGCCACAATCAACAATGCCGCCACGGCCACTCCGAGCCACAGGTCCACGTTGGCGAACACCGGCAGCGGATCCACATTCACAAACAACAGGTTCAGCGTCGGATGCTGACCCGCCACATTGCCAAATCCCGGGTAGGGCACTCCCGAATGGGTGAACACCCCGCCAAGGCGGTACCACAGGATGTCCCACACATGAGTTGAACCCAGCGCGATGCGCTCCATCATCACCAGGATCAACGGCGGCAGGAACACCCACAGCTGAACGCTGCGTCGCGCCCAGGCGGAGACCAGCAACAGGAAGGCCGTGATGGGCGCATACCATAGTACGCCGGCAACGACGGCCTCCAGCGAGACCCACTGGATGCGCAGCCACGTGCCCGCGTCCCAGAACACATCGCCGCTATGGTCCTGCCAGGCGCGAACCACGTGGATGCCGGACATCAGCAAGGTGGTCACGGCCGAAACCAGGTAGACCCCGAGCGGCACGATGGCCATCACCACCAGCGCCTTCGACAACACGCTGAGCGTGTCCGAGACCGGCATCGATTTCCAGAACAGGATGCTGCGGTCCTTGCGCTCCGTGTACAGGCAGTCCCCGGCGTACATCCACGAGATGATGCCCAGGGTGATGAACTGCGGCACCGCCGACAACCCCATGAAGACACCAAATAGCGCCCGGCGCTGTTCCGGAAGCGCCGCGAGGGAGGAATCGAAATTCACCTTGCCGACGATGGCACCGATCAGCAGCAGGGCCGCCACCGCCAGAGGCGCCATCCACAGCGCGCGATGCTCCCAGAACTCGCGCCGGATCAGGGTGCGTAATACCGGCGGGTGGCCCGGGGCCGCAGCCTCGACGATGGGTTCCTCGGTACTCATGCGGCCTGCATCTTTGCCACGAACAGATCGGCGATGGATGGTGTGCGGACATCACCCAGCGGCGCCAGCGTCGCCGGGGCCTGGCCCTCGAAGAACATGGCCACGCGGCCAAAGATCTCGCGCTCATAGAACGGGCGGAACTCCCGGGCGCGTGCGACCTGCTCCGGGCCCACGGTCAGCTGCACGTACTGCTCGGCCAGGGTCTCCACCGGCGCCGACAGCGCCACGCGGCCATGGCTCAGGAACAGCACATCCGTGAGCAGGTGTTCGATCTCCTCGACCTGGTGCGTGGTCAGCAGGATGGTGCGCTCCTTGTCGAAATAGTCATTCAGCAAGGTGTCGTAGAACTGGCGGCGATAGAGCAGATCCAGGCCCAGCGTGGGCTCATCGAGCACCAGCAGCCGCGCATCGATGGCCAGGATCAGCGCCAAGTGCAATTGCGTCACCATGCCGCGCGACAGCTCGCGCACCCGGCTGTTCATCTTCAGATCGGTCTTGCGCAGGAATTCAGCGGCGCGCTCGCGGTTGAAACGCGGGTGGACGCCGGCCACGTAGTCCAGCGCCTGGCTCACCTTCAGCCAGCGCGACAGCACCGCCACGTCGGCGATGAAACAGACATCGCGCATCAGGTCATCCCGCTGCGTGCGCGGATTGCGTCCCAGCACGGTCAGATCACCCTCGAAGCTGGTCAGACCCAGGATGGCCTTCAGGGCCGTGGTCTTGCCGGCGCCGTTGGCGCCAATCATGCCCACGATGCGCCCCGGGGCCACGCTGAAGGTCACATCGTCGAGTGCGCGATTGGACCCATAGGACTTGCGCAGCCCCCGGGCCTCAATTACTGCCGTCATTGATTTGTGTCCGGTGGCGTGTCAGGAGGAGGCTTGGGTGCGGCCCTGATCCCGGTCAGCAGCTCCGCCGTGGAAAGGCCAAGACGGCTGATGGTCGCATAAACCTTGGGCCACTCGTCTTCCAGAAAGCGATGGCGCTCATCCTTGAGCAGCGCGGCGCCGGCGCCGGTGCTGACGAACATGCCCCGGCCACGGCGCTTTTCGACCAGGTGCTCATCGACCAGCTGTTGGTAGCCCTTGAGGACCGTCAGTGGGTTAAGGCGGAATTCGGCGGCGACGCTGCGTACGGATGGCAGTGCGTCGCCTTCCTTCAAGATCCCATCCAGAATCATCGCGACCACCCGGTCCCGCAGCTGCCGGTAGATCGGCACGCTATCTTCCCACTGCGGGTCCATGAACTCTCCGCGACGCCCGTATCGGGCTAGTAGCGTTCTAATCTACCAGAACAGCTGCACCTGTTGACGAGTCCACGCTAGGCTCGGAGGTCAGCGAAGTCTGACCCGTCGTCTGAGCCTGCTTGGTCGACACGTTGAGCTCGTGCAGCAGCAGGGCATTGGGGGCCATCGCGATCAACGCGCAGACCAGGACCTTCATATTCACCGTATTCGTGCTCATCTCTTGTCTCCTAATCTCATCTCATCTCACGCCGGGAGGGCCTCGCCTTCCCTAGTCGTCATGGTGTTATATATAACTACAACACTAGACGGGTGTCAAGCCCCATCACCAGGACCTGGTTCACGGATCCGGTAGAATCGCCGGTCACTTTCCGTGGAGTTCGTCATGAAGCAAGCTGTGAATGTCGCCATCACCGGCGCCGCCGGCCAGATTGGCTATGCCTTGGCCTTCAGGGTCGCCTCTGGCCAGATGTTTGGCCCCGATCAGCCCGTCAACCTCGCACTGCTGGAAATCCCCCAGGCACTGCCCGGCCTGCAGGGCGTGGTCATGGAGCTGGACGATTGCGCGTTCCCGACGCTGAACAAGGTGGTCGCCACGGACGACGCGAAGGTCGCCTTCAAGGACTGTCATGCCGCGATGCTGGTCGGCGCGCGGCCGCGCGGACCGGGCATGGAGCGCAAGGACCTGCTGCTGGCCAACGCGCAGATTTTCTCGGCGCAGGGCAAGGCCCTGAATGCGGTCGCCGACCGCAACGTCAAGGTGCTGGTGGTGGGCAATCCCGCCAACACCAATGCACTGATCGCCCGCGCCAACGCCCCGGACCTGAATCAGCGCAACTTCACCGCCATGACGCGCCTGGATCACAATCGCGCGCTGGCCCAGCTGGCTCAGAAGACCGGCACGCATGTCAGCCAGATCCGCCGCATGATCATCTGGGGCAATCACTCCTCCACGCAGTACCCGGATGTGAGCCATGCCACGATCGCCGGCAAAGCCGCGAAGAGCCTGGTGGACCAGAAATGGCTCGATGAGACTTTCATCCCCGTGGTACAGCAGCGCGGCGCCGCGGTGATCAAGGCGCGCGGTTCCTCCTCGGCCGCCTCGGCCGCCTCGGCGGCGCTGGATCACATCCGCACCTGGGCACTGGGCAGCGCCGAAGGGGACTGGGTCAGCATGGGCGTGCCTTCCGATGGCAGCTACGGCATTCCCGCCGGGCTCATTTATTCCCACCCCGTGACCTGCAAGAACGGCGACTATCAGATCGTTCCGGGACTCGCGATTGACGAGGGCAGCCGCAAACGCATGACGGCCACCGAGACCGAACTGAAGGAAGAGCGCGAGGGCGTCAAAGACCTGCTGGGCTGATCGCACGAACTGCGCAACGGGAGGGGTGTCATGTACGGCGCGATCATCACGGTGCTCTTCCTCGCGGCCGTCGTGTTCCTGGCCTATCGGCGGCTCGGGCTGCTGTCCTTCTGCGGCACGCTCACGCTGCTGGTGGCCCTGTACTGCTACCTCGCACCGCCCGCCCCGACCTGGAAGGCCGTGCTGTGGCTGCTCACCGCGCTGCTGTGGCTGCTGAACGTCAAGCCGCTGCGGCGCGCGCTGATCAGCGCTCCGTTCCTCGCCTCCTATCGCCGCATGCTGCCCTCGATGTCGCAGACCGAGAAGGAGGCGCTCGATGCCGGAACGGTGTGGTGGGACGGGGAGCTGTTCACCGGCGCGCCACGCTGGGAAAAACTGCTCAGTGCCAGCGCGCCGCAGCTCTCGGACGCCGAACAGGCCTTCCTCGACGGACCCTGCGAAGTGCTGTGCGGGATGCTCGATGACTGGGACATCACCCACCGGCGCGCCGACCTGCCGCCCGAGGTGTGGTCGTTCCTGACCGCCAAGGGCTTCTTCGCCATGATCATTCCCCGGCAGTACGGCGGCCTGGAGTTCTGCGCCTACGCCCATTCCTGCGTGCTCGCGAAAATCGCCAGTCGCAGCACCACCTGCTCCTCCATCGTCGCCGTACCGAACTCACTGGGACCGGCCGAACTGCTCAATCACTACGGCACCCAGCAGCAGAAGGATTACTACCTGCCGCGGCTCGCGTGCGGCGATGAGATTCCCTGCTTCGCGCTCACCGGACCGCGCGCCGGGTCCGATGCCGCCTCGCTCCCCGATACCGGCGTGGTGTGCCGCGGCAGCTGGCAGGGCCAGGAAGTGCTGGGACTGAAGCTCAATTTTTCCAAGCGCTATATCACGCTCGCGCCGGTGGCCACCCTCATCGGCCTGGCCTTTCGGATGTTTGATCCGGACCAGCTGCTCGGCGCGCGCACGGACCTTGGCATCACGGTGGCGCTGATTCCGCGCAGCACCCCCGGCATCACCATCGGGCGCCGGCACTTCCCCTTGAACATTCCCTTCCAGAATGGCCCGATCGAAGGAGTGGATGTATTCGTGCCGCTGGACAGCCTGATTGGCGGGCCGGCAATGGCGGGCCAGGGCTGGCGCATGCTGGTCGAACAGCTGTCGGTGGGACGCTGCATTTCGTTGCCGTCAAATGCCACGGGCAGCGCCAAGGCCGCCGTGTGGGCCACTGGCGCCTACGCGCGCGTGCGCCGCCAGTTCAACCTGCCCATCGCGCGTTTCGAGGGCATCGAGGCCGTGATCGCGCGCATGACGGGGCTGACCTACACCATGGATGCCGCACGCTCGGTCACCGCCGGCGCCATCGACGGGGGCGAGAAGCCCTCGGTGCCTTCCGCGATGCTCAAGTACCACGTCACCGAAATGAGCCGCATCGTCGCCAATGACGCCATGGACGTGCACGGCGGCAAGGGCATCTGCCTCGGGCCCAACAATTATCTCGGCCGCGGCTATCAGACGGTACCGATCGCGATCACCGTTGAGGGTGCCAACATCCTCACGCGCAATCTCATCATCTTTGGCCAGGGTGCGATCCGCTGTCATCCCTTCGTGCTCAAGGAAATGGAGGCCGCGCGCAATCCCGATCGACGTGCCGGGATCGCGCAGTTCGACAGCGCGCTGTTCGGGCATATGGGCTTTACGATTTCCAATTCGATGCGTTCGCTCGTCATGTCACTCACCTTCGCGCGCCTGCGCGGTGTACCCGATCACGGCCCGACCCGACGCTACTACCAGCACATCGAGCGCTTCAGTGCCTCCTTCGCATTCGCGGTCGATGTCGCCATGCTGACCCTCGGCGGGTACCTCAAGAAGAAGGAGTCCTTGAGTGCGCGGCTCGGCGATGTGCTCTCCGCCATGTACCTGGCCTCGATGGTGCTCAAGCACTACGACAACGAAGGCCAGCCCGAGGCCGATCTGCCGATCGTGGAGTGGGCCTGCCGCAATCTGCTGTACAGCGCACAGGAACAGTTGCATGGCTTCCTGCGCAATTTTCCGAATCGGTTCCTGGCAGGTCTGATGCGCGTGCTCATCTTTCCGCGCGGCCTGACCTATTTCGCGCCATCGGACCGGTTGTCGCGCCAGGTCGCCGATCTCGTCACCGCGCCTACACCGACGCGCCTGCGTCTGGGCGTCCATGCCTATACCACCCTCAACGAGCGCAGCCCGCTCGGCTTGCTGCAGGAAGTGCTGCTGCTGGCCGAGGGCGCCGAGCTGCTCGAGAAACGCGTCCGTGACGAAGGGGTAAAGGCCGGGCGGGTGACCGCGCTGGATCTGCCCGGGCGCATCGCCCAGGCCGTCGCCGCCGGCATCCTCACCCAGGCCGAGGGCGCGAGCCTCGCCGAGTTTGACCGCAAGGTCATGCAGATCGTGCGCGTGGATGATTTTGCACCGCACGAACTGGTGCCCGGCGCTTAAGTTTGTTTCCGTAAGTCTAGATGTCTAAGCTGGTCCCCGTTTCCGCCCCCCACATGCAAGGAGTTCCCATGCGCACGCTCGCTATTGCCGCTTTGCTGTTCGCCGCTGCTACCGGTGTCGCCGTCGCGGCCGATGCCGCCCCGGACAACTACTGGCCCGCCGGTGCCAGGATCTTCATCATCAGCCCGAAGTCCGGCGCGAAGGTCACCAGCCCCGTGACGATCAAATTCGGTCACAAGGGTCTGGGCATCGCGCCCGCGGGCGATAAGACTCCGAACACCGGCCACTTTCATCTGCTGATCGACCAGGCCCTGCCCGCCGATCTGAGCGTCCCGCTCCCGGTCACCGACAACATCCTGCACTACGGCAAGGCTCAGACCGAAGTCACGCTGGATGCGAGCAAGCTGCCTGCCGGCAAGCACACGCTGCAGCTGGTGATGGGCGACGGCAGCCACATCCCGCACAGCCCGGCGCTGGTGTCCAAGAAGATCACGATCACGGTCGAATAGGCCTGGTGTGAGCGTCGCGCGGATCGTTCTGCATGTGGACATGGACGCGTTCTACGCATCCGTGGAGCAGCACGATGATCCGCGCCTGGCGGGCCTGCCGCTCATCGTAGGGGGAACCGGCCCCCGCGGAGTCGTCGCCGCCGCGAGCTACGAAGTGCGCAAATTCGGCGTGCGCTCGGCAATGCCCATGCGCCAGGCGCTGGAGCGCTGTCCCCAGGCGGTGTGCGTGCGCCCGCGCATGGCCCGCTACCAGGAAGTATCGCGGGTCGTGTTTGCGATCTTCAATGAGTTCACACCCCTGGTGCAGGGCCTGTCCCTGGATGAGGCCTTCCTGGATGTCAGCGCCAGTCGTGAGCCGGCGGCGCACATCGCCGCCGAAATCAAACGCCGCATCCGCGCCCGCACCGGCCTTTCCGCCTCCGTGGGCGCCGCCGCCAACAAGCTCGTCGCCAAGATTGCCTCGGACCTGAACAAACCCGATGGCCTGACACTGGTCACGCCGCAGACGCTGCGCGCGACTCTCGATCCCTTGCCCGTGCGGCGCCTGCCCGGATTGGGCGGTAAGACCGGCCTGCGGCTCGAAGCCTCGGGCATCCGCACCCTGGGGGAGCTGCGCGTGGCGACCGATGCGCAGCTTTGGCCGATATTCGGGCGGCATTCACCACAGCTGCGCGACCGCGCCGCGGGACTCGATGACCGCCCCGTCGTGGTCGAACGCCAGGAGCTGTCGATCAGCGCCGAGGATACCTTCGATGCGGACATCGCCGAGCCGCGCAAACTGCGCCAGGCCGTGGCGGAACTGGCGGACCTCGCCTGCAGTCGAACGCGTGACCGGGACCTGGCCGCCGGTTGTATCAGCGTCAAGATCCGTGAGCATGATTTCACCACCATCACCCGCCAGCGCGCCGTGCAGCCGGCCACGCAGGATCGCCACATGATTGCCACGGTGGCCACGCAGCTGCTTGATCTGTGGCTGAAGGAACACCCCGGCGCCCGCTTGCGCCTGCTGGGCGTCGCGCTGCGGCAGCTGACGCCGGCCACGCAGCTGGACCTGTTCGGCGCGCAGCGCGGTGGGGTCGATGATGCCGTCGATGCCGTGCGCGAACGCTTCGGCAAACAGGCGCTGCGTCGCGCCAGCAGTCTTGAGTAGCATTGCACCATGTACCTGGCCTTCTTTGGACTGAACGAAAAGCCCTTCGCGATCACGCCTGATCCGCGCTACCTGTTCCTGAGCGAGCGGCACGCGGAGGCGTTGGCCCACCTGCTGTATGGCGTCACCGAGGCCGGCGGCTTCGTGCAGCTCACGGGCGAGGTCGGCACCGGCAAGACCACCGTCGTGCGCTCGTTGCTGGCCCAGACACCACAGCATGCCGAGATTGCCCTGATCCTGAATCCGCGCATGACGGCGCCGGAGTTCCTGCTGACGATCTGCGAGGAGCTCGGCATCGGCGTGCAGGACTCGGCCACCGGCAGCCTCAAGGATCTGGTCGATATCCTCAGCCAGTACCTGCTGCGTGCCCACAGTGCCGGCAAGCGGGTCGTGCTGGTGGTCGATGAGGCCCAGAACCTCGCGCCCGAAGTGCTCGAACAGGTGCGGCTGCTCACCAATCTGGAGACCAATACCCAGAAGCTCCTGCAGATCATCCTCATCGGCCAGCCCGAGTTGCGCGAGCTGCTCGACCGCAATGAGCTGCGGCAGCTCGCGCAGCGCATCACCGGTCGCTATCACCTGTGCCCGCTCACCCTCGAGGAGACGGTCGCCTACGTGCGGCACCGCCTGCGCGTGGCCGGTGCGACCTCGGACATCTTCACGCCCGCGGCGCTGCGCGAAGTGCATCGGCGCTCCGGCGGCGTGCCCCGGCTGATCAACGTGCTGTGCGATCGGGCACTGCTCGGCGGCTACACGCAGGATCGCCACCAGGTCGGTGCGTCCTTCGTCCGTCGCGGCGCGATGGAGGTTTTTGGACGGCAGCTGTGGCCCTGGTGGCTGCCCTGGAGCGTGGGCGC
>DATHOA010000156.1:0-12767 GCA_035485475.1 Steroidobacteraceae bacterium
ATATGCCCCAGCGCTGGAACAGCTTCTCCAGATACACCCCGCTCGGCCCGGTCGAGTAACTGATCGAGCTGGCGGCGGATGCTGCGGCCTTCACCGCCGCTTCCGTGCTGATATCCGGGCGGTACGCACCACTGCGCACCGCGATGGCGACACCGGATTTAACCAGGTCGACCCGCCCGGCGCGCAGCTGCCCGGCGGCAATGAGCTTGTCGATGGCCGTGTCCGCGAGCACGACAATATCGGCATCGTCCCCGGTCTGCATCCGTTTGGCGACCTCGACACCGCCGGCCGCCTCGGCGGTCACCGGCAGCCCGGTCTGGGCGATGAAATCCCGGATCAATTCGGCCAGCACCTCGCGGGCGGCCATGGAAGACAGCAATTTCAAGGGGCGCTGCGTCATATCAAGTCCTTAGGGCACAGTCCTTAGAGCACAGTCCTCAAAGCACAGTCCTTGAAGCATTCCAGCAGTCGCCGGATGTCCTCGGGAGTGATTTCCCCCATTGTGGCAATCCGGAACAAGGTGCGCGATAGATCACCCTGCCCGGCATAAATCACGAAGCCAGCGGCCTTGAGCGCATCGTGCAACACCGGGTAGCCGATGCCCGGTGGCAGATGATAGGCCCGCAGCACCACCGATGAATCCTGCGGCGCAAGCAGTGCAGTAATCCCGAGCTGCGCCAACCCGGTACGCACCTGCTCGGCAAGTGCCGTGTAGCGCGCAAAGCGCGCGACGCGGCCGCCCTGCTCCTGATACTCGCACAGCGCCTCGCGCAATGCGTAGTACACGTGCACCGCGGGAGTGAAGGGTGTGTTGCGCTGATCCTGCAATCGCGCCAAGCGCGCCAGATCCAGGTAATAGGTGCGGCTCACAGCGCTGTGCAATGCCGTGCGGCGGGTGATGACAAAGGACACCCCCGGCACACCATGCAGACACTTGTTCGCCGTTGCGGCCACGGCGATGAGGCTGCTGCCGGGGCCGGACTGCGCAAAATCGATGGCTTCCGCACCAAAGCTGCTGACGCCATCGAGCAGCAATTGCACGCCCTGCGCCGCGCACAGACGCCCCAGGGCATTGATATCGGTCAGCCGCCCGGTGGTCGTCTCGTGGTGAACAACCGCCAGATGGGTAAATCTCCCGCTGCCCAGGCGCGCGGCCACCTCGCCGATATCCGGTGCTTCGAGCCACGCGCCCGTCAGCGTTTCATGAGCAATCCGGTACTGGGCGCACATCTGCCTCAGGCGCTGCCCGTAGACGCCATTCTCCAGCACCAGCACGCGCGCATCGGCGGGTGGCAGGCTCGCCATCATGCTGTCGACCGCCGCCGTGCCCGAACCGGTCATCAGCACGGCGGTCCACTGCGCCGGATCAAGGCCATAGACCGCAAGCAGGCGCGTGCGGATCTGCTCCTGCAAATCAAAGAATTCCGCCTCGCGGTGGCACAGATCCGGGTTGAGCAGGCTGCGACGGACGCGCTCGCTCAAGCTCACGGGGCCGGGGTTCAGCAGGATCAAGATTTCACCTGGAAGTAGTGATGTGTTGCATGAAGCGTTGCCGCACCTGTGCCGGTGTCATTTTCGGACGCGGCAGATCCTGCGCGGTGCCGCTGCGCGTCAGCAGGCGCGCGAAATGTGGGCCATCGCTCAACGCCAGCCACGCGGCCAGCTGGGCCACCGAATCCGTATCAAGGCAGCTGCGGTAGCCGCAGGCGGCCGCGACCTGCGCGAAGGCCACCGTTGCCGACACAGTGGCCTGCCCACCCGTGGATTCATGAACGCCGTTATCAAGCAGCAGATGCCAGAAGTTTCGCGGTGCGCTCGCCCCCACCGTGGCCAGGGCGCCCAGCCGCATCAGCGCCGCACCATCACCATCCAGTGCGATGACTTTGAGGTCCGGCCGCGCCAGCGCCAGCCCCAGCGCCAGCGGCGTGACACAGCCCATTGAGCCGACCATGTACAGATGATTGGGGCGATCCGCGATGGCGTACAACTCGCGGCCGCAAAAACCCGTCGAAGCCAGCAGCACGGTCGATGCCGTGGCGGTATGTGCCACCACCTCACGCAGGGCTTGCGCCCGCGACGGCCGCTGTCCAGCCGCAAGGCCGCTGCGGCGCACGCTGACCTCGGACGCCGGTTCCTGTGCGACTGTCACATCCGGCGCCACCTGCAGCGCCGTGGTGGCGACACTGCCCTTCTGCATCAGCAGCGCGTAGGGGCGCCCCGTGGCATCCATATGCGTCAGCGCCCGATCGAGCACCGCCGGCAACTGTGACACTTCCGTCGGAAACAGCTCCCAGGCGATCTGCATGGTGTCGAGCATGCTCGGGGTGATCGGGCCCATCAAGGCGTGCTGCGGCTCATCCGGCACCCCGGGCTGACCCCGCCAGGTCACGATGAGCAGCTGGGGTAAGCCGAATGTCCAGGTCAGTGAGGTGAGCGGGCTCACCGCATTGCCGAGCCCCGAGTTCTGCATCATCGCGACGCCGCGTCCGGCGCCACCGCGACCGTCTCCGGCCAGAGTGACGCCGGCCGCCAGGGCCACGGCATCACCTTCATTGGCCATCGACACATAGCGCAGGCTCACGTCCTGCACGACGTAGTTGATGAACGGTGTCAGGTACGAACAGGGCACACCCGCGTACCACTCAAAGCCGCGCGCACGGGCGGCCTCGACGAAATCACGCGCCTCGAGCATCGGGCACTTTACCGGTCGCGCCATCCGGCAGGCCACCGAGCGGCGCCTGCGCATGCGCGAAATTCACGGCGGAGTGCAGGTCTTCCAGATCATTGATCCCGCGCCAGTGACCATGCACATACTGCACATCGATCGCGGCACCATCGATCACCAGGGCATTGAGCAGTGCCGGCATGTCCAGCGTCTCGAAATCAGGGCGCGCCTGTAACTGCGCAAGCACCCGCTTCAGGCGTGGCACACCGCTGCGACTGACATTCACCAGACCGATCCAGCGCCCATGGGCCGCGGCATCGCGGCTGCCGACCACCCGCTCCAGCCTCACCGGCGTACCAAACAGACCGCGATCATCGGCGCGGGAGCAGTAGGCAAAGTCGCGTACGGTGCGGTTGTCGGCGCCGGATGCCGAGGAATCCACGACCACCGAGAACTCACCCTTGCTCTCCACCAGCGCACGCAGTACGTAACTGCGGAACAACAGATCTCCGTACGAGATGACGGTATCCGCATCGAGGCCTTCGATCGCGCAGGCAAGGGAGGCGAGCTCGCCGGTCTGGGCATGTCGTTCATTGATCACCAGGCGGATGCCGGCCGTATCGATGACATCGGCGCGGTAGCCTCCGACCACCGTGATTCGATTGATCTGCTGCTTCTTGAAGGCATCGACCAGCCAGCGCAGCAGCGGCTTGCCCGCAATATTGAGCATGATCTTGGGCCGATCGGTGGTCTGGGCCTCCAGGCCGCGACCGCGCCCGGCCGCCAGCACGATCGCGCTGCGCGCGGCCGTTGCCGCCGACAGGTACAGCCGCTCGGCGGCCGAGTACTCATCGGCATCCTGCAGGCGAAAGATCTCCTCGACGGCGACAATCCGATCCTCGATGTTCACGACGGTCTGATTGTCGTGAATGTCGCGGGCCACCGCCTGCATGGCCGCGGCCGAGGAGCGCACCAGATGATTGGCCCAGATCACGGTGCTGACCCCGGCCTTGCGGAACACCTCGCTGGGGGTGCTGTAGTACTTGGTCGGCACGATGACCAGTGGCGCACGCCCAGCCCACTCGCGCGCAAAGGTCAGGATCTCATCGGGGCGCGACAGCTTGCTGTGAATGAGGATGGCGTCGGCACCGGCGCGCCGATAGGCCTCCGCGCGTCGCAGCGCCTCCTCCATGCCCCAGCCGGCAATCAGCGCCTCGACCCGCGCGACAATACAGAAATCCGGGTCGGTTTGAGTATCCTTGCCGGCGGCAATCTTGCCGGCAAACTCCTCGACATCGGCCAGCGGCTGCCGCTCACCATTCAGGAAGCTGTTGGTCTTGGGGAAAATCTTGTCTTCGATGCACACCCCACCGATGCCGCGTTGCTCCAGCTTGCGAACCAGGCGGCGCAGATTGTTGAAGTTGCCGTAGCCGGTATCCCCATCGAGCAGGATGGGCAGATCACTGGCGTCGGCCATGAACTCCAGCATGTCGACCACCTGGGTCCAGCTCGCCTCATTGTTGTCGCGCACGCCGAACTGGGCGGAAATCGACAACCCTGAGGCCCAGATGCCGCGAAAACCGGCCTCCCGGACGATGCGCGCGGACAGCCCGTTGTGCGCCTCCATCAGGAATTCCAGTTCCGGGCTGAGCAGCATCTGGCGCAACTGCGCACTGCGCGAGACGCGTACCGGATGTGTAATGACTGTCGCGTTCATGCGGCCTCTTCTGACAGGGACACCAGCTGCGGCAGCACCTCGCGTGCGGCCCGCTCGACATCCGCGGGAAAATCAATTTCGATCCAGGGCGCTGCGGTGACATCAACGATCTGGAATACCTGGCTGCGCTCCAGGATCAGGTCACGCAGCGTTTCTTCGTGCGGCAGATCTGCACGCCCCGAATCCGCATAGTCGGCGACCAGATCCGCCAGCCGCCGCGCGGCGCGCTCATCAAATCGAAAAAAGCCCACTGACTCGCCGATGGTGTCGTACTGCACGCTGGGGGAGACCTGCTTGCGCAACTCCACCGGGATGCCGTCGCGTACGCACACCTTCACCGGCTCGTCCCCCGCCTCAAAGTCGCGGTCGATGAGAATGCGGTTGCTGGGGGCCGCGCCGCCAGCCAGCGCCAGCATGATGCGCGCGTCATACAGCACATCGGCATCCATCAGCAGCACATCCCCGCCGCGGCGCATGGCATCCGCGACGACATGCACGCTCAGTACGCTGCCCAGGGTGAAGCGCTCATTGATGAAGATTTCAGGTTGCGGCAGCCCTTGCGCGGCCAGGCGCCGCAGCTCCGCCTCGATGAGGGAGTGCTCGAAGCCGAGCGCCATGACGACTTCCTTCACTCCCGCCGCCTGCAGCAGCCGCAGATGGCGCTCGAGAAGACTCACGCCGCCGAAGGTCAGCAGGCACTTCGGGCGCGGTGAACCGTGGGATTGGAACAACCGGGACCCGCGACCGGCGGCAAGAATGATCGCTCGCATGATTGCAGAAACATTACCACAACCTTACAGTTTCAAGGCGGCACGGCCCGCGCGGCCGCGGCCCGGGAGCGGCCCGCAAGATGCAGGTACAGCAGGCCCGGCAAACCCAGCAACAGTTCACGTACGCGCTTGGCCAGCGACAGCGCCAATCCCACCTCGGTGGGCAATCCGGCCAGCGGTGCCAGCAGCACATAGCCGGTCTCCTGGACGCCCAGGGCGCCCGGCACCGCGAACGCCGCCCCGCGAACGGCCTGTCCGAGGCTCTCCAGCAGCAGTGCCGTCACCCAGCTCACGGGATGACCCATGTACAGGAGAATCAGGTAGACCTCCCCCGCTCCCACCAGCCAACCCAGCAGGCTCGCCAGGAAGCTCGCCGCCACCGGCCCGCTGGCGGAATAGGTCTCCTGCACCGCAGCATCGATGGCCTCCGCCTGGCTGATCAGACCGGACCATTTCCGGGAGCCCGCCAGGCGCGTCACCAGTCGCAGCAGCTTGCTGAAAAAGCCGCGCCGCTGCAGGTAGTAGAAGCCGACGATCTGCAGGGCCAGAAAGCCGCTGGCGATCAGCGCCATGCTGCGCAGGGTGTGCTCGGACGCCCCACCGGCGCGCGCGCCCAGCAGCAGCACCCCGAGCAGCGCGAACAGGATCTGTGCGAAGGTCTGCAGGGTGGTGCTGACGGTGATGACGGCGGCCGCCTGCGGCATGGGCATGCCGCGCTGCGCCAGGTGGCGGGCCATGAATACCGGTCCCCCCAGCTGCCCCGCCGGCATCAGGCTGTTGGCGGACTCACCGATCCAGCGGGTCAGCACCGCGTCCATCACCCCATGCAGGGTCTGACCGCGGTGATACAGCACGCGGATTGCCACGGCATCGATACCCAGCGGCAACAGGTGGAATATGGCCACCGCCAGCAGGCCCCAGCCGGCGGCCGCGAGCGTCGCGAGGATGGCCGGCAGCCCCTGCGATACCAGCAGCGCCAGGAACAACAGCAGACCGCAGGTCAGCAGCCAGGATCCCAGCCGCCTCATGGGGTGGGCGCGCGCCTCCGAAGCATGCGGCTGAATACCTGGCGGAATCCGAAATAGGCGACCGCGTCCTTCATGTTGGAAACGAAGCGCCACCACGGACTCATGTGCTGGCTGGTGACGTATTCGAAGGTCAGGGAGACCCGGAACTCGTTTTCACCGATCGGGGTGATCCGGTGGCGCAGCTTGTCGCCGTCGAACAGCACCAGGCCGCCCGGGGCGATCTGCATCGATCCGGACTGCGTGGCCCGGCCCGGCTCCTTGGTGTGCAGCTCATAGTCCAGATGACAGGTGGACCGATCCACGACGCCCAGCAGCAGCGTGTAGCGGCGACCGGCGTAGTAAGAAGTGTCGTAATGCCAACCAATGTGATCGCCCGGGCGTGAATAGAAGTACAGCGCATAGGCATGGGGATCGTCTGCCGGTGACAGTTGCAGCTTGTCGCCGGTCAGGGTCCGCAGCCATGCGAGCAGCGCCGGGGAGTGATAAAGCTGTGCGATGAAGGGCGCGAGCTGGTCGATGCTGTAGCGACTGACGCTGCCACCCTGCTTGTGGCCCGGCAGGAAATTGCGATTGACCACCGGCGTCACGGCCGCGACCGCTGCGATCAGCTGTGCGGTGAATTCCTCCGGGAGGAACTGCGGGACATACAGGAAACTGCCCTGCTCCCGGTATTCTCGACACAGCCGTTCCGCATCGAGGGCGGCCAGAGTCACCTGCAGTGTCGCGTTCAATGCTGGCGGGACCACGGTGACGGCAGCGCTCGGCGTGGTGCTGGGCGCAGCCCGTCGCGTCACCCTGATGAAGTCTGCGACCACCAGCAATGCGAACATCGGCGCGCCCACGCTGGCGGCGAGCAGAAACGGCGTCAGGCCGCCGAACAGTGTCACCAGCGGCAACAGATACAGCACATCCTCGGTCTCAAAGCCCGCCAGCGAGCTTTGCCGGGTGCCGGCCTTGCCCAGCAGCGCCTCGATGCGCATGCGCAGATAGAAAATCAATGCCACGGCCGCGCCGGCCACGGTGCCCATCAACGCGGGGGGTACGCCAAACAGCACGGTGCGCGCGGCAGTCGCCGCCACGCCGATGCCGATGCAGCCGAACAACAGGATGGTGACCAGCGCATCGCTGGCCAGATCGTAAAGGTGTCCGAGGCGACTGCTCTTGCCGCTGATGCGCGCCAGCTCGCCATCCGTGTGGTCGAGAAAGTTCGACAGAATGACCAGTAGCGCGCCCAGATTGGTCCAGCCCCAGGTGCCCGGCGTAAAGGCCAGCGCACCGGCCAGGCCGACGATCAGGCGCACCGTGGTCAGATGATTGGGCGTAACCCAGCTGTCCTTGAGCGGCATCACCAGCCGGCGCCCCAGGCGAGCGTCCCAGGGACGCTGGGTCACGCCAACTGAGGCGGGTGATTTCGATATTATTTCCATGCGCTTACATTCTAGAACGGGTAGTTGATCCCCGTGAAGACGGCCACCCCTTCGGTTCCATAGCCGATATCCACGTAGCCCACCACGGAGGGGCGCGCGATGCCGCGTACGCCGACGCCCACGACTTTGTGCAGGGCCGAAAACGGGTCCGTGCTGGTACGCGAGAACACCCGCCCCATATCCAGAAAAGGCGCGACTTCAATATCGATATGACTGGCCGCCGCATCAAAGCCAAAGGCCCGATGGCGCAGCTCGATGGTGACATCCGAGGAATCGCGGTCGACGAAGCGGCCCTGTCCAAACCCCCGCAGCAGCTGTTCGCCGCCCACATCGCTCTCGCCACCGCCAATGCTGCCCAGGTCAAAGAATGGAATCTCGTGGCCGCTGGGCAGATAACGGATCGCCAGGTGCGCCGCGAGCACGGTATCGGGGAGCAGGCTGCTGATGGGCACAAAGGTGCGCGCATCCAGGCCGCTCACGCTATAAATCGAATCGCTGATGGTGGCATCGTGGCCATTGACCCCGGCATAGACGATCCACTGCGTCCCGCGCGAGGGAATCGTCTCATCGTCGCGGGTGTCGTATACCAACGCGACCTGGTTCAGTACCTCGTTCGTGACCCCCAGGCCGTGCACGTCCGGGTAGCGGGTCTCGATGGTGGGAACCTTCGAGAGCGTGCCCGGGGTGATCTCCATACGCCGCGCGCGCGCGGTGTACTGCAGCTGCCAGGTGTGACTGAGGTTGTAGCCGAACACCGCCTGCCCCAGCAGCTGCGAAGCGGTGTAGTTGGTGACATTGGCCAAAGCGGAATCGTTGCCAAAGCCATAGAAGCGCGAGGTGCCACTGCGGTCGTAGATCAGGCTGGTGTTGATCGACCAATTGGTCTCCCGCAGCCGCCCGATCTGGAACTCATGCTCGAGATGGCGCTCGACGCGCTCCTTGATCCCGGCGCTGACCGACCATTGCTCATCTGCCGAGGGGTACTCGAAGATGCGAAAATCCGTGCCGACGCCAAAATAGGGGTTGCGCAGCAGGTCCGGAGCAATGATGCGGGTGATTTCGTGCTGGTCACTGGTCTGCAACCACACCGGCAGTATGCCGAGGGTCACGCCACTGTCGGGATCCACGCCGACCAGGGGAACCGGAATCACCGGCCAGGTGGACACATCGAGCCATCCCCCCGAGGTCGTAGATGGGGAGGCCGGTGGGGGCGGCGGAGTCGAGGTCGAGGGTGCCTCCACGTCGGCTGCCTGCACTGTCTGGGTCAGGCTGAAGGTCGCGATGCAACCCAGGGCCAGGATGCTGATCATCACCTGGAAACAGCCCACCGGGCGAACGCGCGAGATGATGGTCAAGAACTACCTCTATATATGGGGTATGAGGTGATCTTTCGGCCGCCCCTCGTCCGATCCCCGTGCGGGGTCGATTCTAGTCGAACCGCGACGCATGCGCCCAGACCTCCGCGGAGCCTAAGGCGCGGGCGTGGCGACGTGGACCTCGAAACGCACTAGACTTGCCCGCCAAGTGAGTGTGAAAAAGACGTTTATTTCGGCCGAGTCGCTGTTGCGGGACTCCTTTGAGCTCGGACGCATGATCGTCCGCAGCGGCTATCGCCCGACTTTCCTCGTCGGCATGTGGCGCGGGGGCGCGCCCATTGGTATTGCGGTGCAGGAGGTCCTGGACTACCACCAGATCCATACCGACCATATCGCCATTCGCACCTCCTCCTATCTGGGCATCGACAACCAGGAGAAGACGGTGCGCGTGCATGCCATCGACTACCTGGTGTCGCGCCTGGAAGCTGAAGACCGGCTGCTGCTGGTCGATGATGTGTTCGATTCCGGCCGCAGCGTCGAGGCGGTCATCGCCGCACTGCGCCGCCGCTGCCGGCGTAATCTCCCCGAGAACATCCGCACCGCGACCGTCTATAACAAGCCCTCGCGGCACCGCAGCTCATTGAAGCCGGATTACTTCGTGCGCGCCGTGGAGGAATGGCTGGTGTTTCCGCACGAGCTGCAGGGGCTCTCGCGCGAGGAAATCCTCGAGAACAAGCCGGTCGGTGTCGATTTCCTGCGCGATACTCAGTAGTGAGGCGGCCGTTCGTCTTCGGGGCGGCGCACCGCATCGGCGCTGGATCGTGAGTCCAGCTTCTCGGCCAGGGCCCGAAAGCCCTCGCGTAAGGCCTCCAGCTCCTTGTGCTGGCGATAGACGACATCGCTGAGCTCGGCGTTGGCGCGCTCCAGAAAGGCCAGCTTCAATTCCAGGCGTTCGACGGTTTCTTCATCCACAGCCTAGGGATAGTAACCCGGCATGGGCAGCACGACCATGACGCTGAGTCCGCCACCTTCACGATTGCTCAGCCGCAGACTGCCGCCGTGCGCCTCCGCGATTTCGCGGCACAGGGCCAACCCCAAACCCGTGCCGTCGCGCTTGGTGGAATAGAACGGCAACAAGGCCTGCGAGAGCACGACCTCGGTCATGCCAGGACCGCGGTCGAGCACCTCGATACGCTGTTCATGCGGGGATTGCTGTACGCGGATGCTGACCTGGTCCGCAGCACCGCCGGCCTCGTGGGCGTTCTTCAGGACATTGATCAGCACCTGTTCCAGTTGCAGGCGATCAAACCAGCCATGATCCTGCGGCAGCACCCCCGTGACCGAAAATGACTGCTGGCGCGCGAGTTCCTCCACCAGCTCGGCCCAGATCACCCGGTCCGGTCGCGGCGCCGGCAATCGCGCGATGGTGGAATAGCCGGCCACGAACTGATGCAGATGGGCCGCGCGTTCGCGGATTGCCGCAAACACATCACCCAATGAGGAGGTATCACCTCGCCGCAGCACTTCGCGCCCGGTGTCGGCCATTGACGCAATCGGCCCCAGCGAGTTGTTGAGTTCGTGACTGACGACCCGGATCAGCTTCTTCCAGGTCGCAACTTCCTGACGGGACAACTCGCGGGTCAGGGTCTTCAGCAAATACAGCCGATGCCGCTGTCCCTGCAGGGTGAAGGCCCGTTGTGACAGGCTGAAGGTCTCCTCCGTGCCGGCTATGCGCGTGGAGAACAGACCATCCCCGCCCGAGGCGATGACCTCCTGCAGCGCGGCCGGCGCCACCGCCAGAAGCTGCGCGAAATCGACGCCGAGCAGCGTGCGCCCTTCATTGAGCAGATGGCGCGCGGCGATATTCGCGTACACCACCCGCTGGTGCGGATCCACCAACACCAGGGCGACGGGGGAATTCTGCGTGACCGTATCGAGCAGCAACTCGCGCTGTACCAGGTGCGCCCGTTGTTTGCGCAGCGCACTGCCGAGTTCATTGTTGGTGCGCAGCAGCTCGCCGAGCGCATCGCGCCGGTCGACCACCAGCGAAATACTGAAGTCCCCATCGCTGTAGCAGGCGACGCTGGTCTGCATGGCACGCAGCACCCGGTGCACGGGCCGCACGGCGCGGCGTGCGGCCAGCAGCGCCGGCAGCACCACCGCGGCGGCCGTCAGCAACAGTGCGTATGCCGGACTCTTCAAATAAACAAACAACGCCACGGCCACCGCGGCCGTGCCCAGCATCATGGCGAACATGAGCGCGGTGAGTTTCAGGTCGAGGCTGACTCGCATGGGGCCTGGTCGTGGATCAGGAACGCATGCCTAAGCGTTCCATGCGGCGGTAGAGCGCCTGTCGGGACAGCCCCAAGGAGGCCGCCGCGCGCGATACGTTGCCCCCCGCCGCCCGCAGGCTGGTCTCGATGGCCTCCCGATTCAGACCCTCCTCCTCGAATGCGCCCTGCCCCTTTGGTGCCGGCAGATTCAAATCCGCCACCTGCACCTCTCCACCACCGGCCAGCAACTTGGCGCGCTCCACCACATTGCGCAGTTCACGAACGTTCCCCGGCCAGCCATGCTGCAGCAGTGCCTGGCGGGCGTCATCGCTTAAAGTGAGCGCAGGCCCCAGGAAATGCTGGGCCAGGGGCAGGATATCGGCGGGCCGGGCGGCCAGGGCGGGCAACGGGATTTCAATGGTGTTCAGCCGGTAATACAGGTCTTCGCGAAACACCCCCTGGCGAATCATCTGCGACAAATCGGCGTTGGTGGCGCTGATGACGCGGACCCGGGTCATGCGCGTCTTGCTCGAACCGAGCGGTTCGAACTGCCCCGTTTCCAGTACCCGCAGCAACTTCACCTGGCCCGGCAGGGGCAGATTGCCGATCTCATCTAGGAACAGCGTGCCACCGTTGGCGGATTCGAACCGTCCGACGCGGGCCCGATTGGCGCCGGTGAACGCGCCCGCTTCCGCGCCGAACAGCTCCGCCTCGATCAGTTCGGCGGGCAAGGCGCCACAGTTGACCGCGACAAACGGACCGCCGCGCACCGCCGAATTGGCATGAACGATGGCGGCGATGCGCTCCTTGCCGGAGCCATTGGGCCCGGTGAGCAGCACCGGAACTTCGGCGCGGGCGACCCGGCAGGCCAACTCCACGGCGGCCGCCATGGCGCGTGATTCGTACACCACACCGCACAGGTCATGCGTTTTCGCCAGCTGCGTTCGCTGCTGCTCGCGTTCGAGGTGCAGGCGCGCCGTCTCGCGCACACTCTGCGACAGCTCCAGCAGATTCTCCACCGTCGCCAGCAGCCGATCATTGTCCCAGGGTTTGGCCACATAGTCGGCAGCGCCGGCCTTCACCAGCTGCACGGCCGACTCCAGATGGGTCCAGGCGGTCAGAAGAATGACCGGCAGATCAGGGTGCGCCGCGCGGATATCGCGGAACAGCGCCACGCCTTCCTGGCCCGAGGTCGTATCGGCGCTGAAATTCATGTCGGCGATCACCAGGTCGACCTGGTGCGCCGCGAGGCTCGCCAATCCCGCCTCCGGTGAAATCGCCGTCAGGGTCGTGATGTCGTGCAGGCTGAACAGCATCCCCAGGGCCGTACCGACCGCCGGATTGTCATCAATCACCAGGACCGTACGCATGAGCGACATGTTAGCGGATAACTACTTGCCCGTCCGAAAGCGCGTCCACATGCGGGTGCGCAAGCGCACGAACGCATCACTTCCCAGGCGTTCGGGAATCAGGCGGGCCGCCTGCGCGCCGCGCGGATAGATCATGGCGTTGGTCAGCTGCGGTTGCACCAGGGGCTGGGACGCCGCGTTACCGTTCGGAAAATGGATGGC
>DATHOA010000157.1:0-18059 GCA_035485475.1 Steroidobacteraceae bacterium
AGTGCCTGGCAGGCCGCGCATTTCTCAGGGCTGCCGGCCGTAGTGAGCACCCGGGCGCCAAAGGCTGATGCCAGCAGGATGGCGGTCGTGCCGATACCGCTGGCACCCCCGTGCACCAGTACGGTTTCACCGGGCTGCAGGCCCGCACGCCGGA
This sequence comes from Steroidobacteraceae bacterium, assembly GCA_035485475.1. GTDB lineage: Bacteria > Pseudomonadota > Gammaproteobacteria > Steroidobacterales > Steroidobacteraceae > DAIDKA01. The sequence continues at coordinate 155 of DATHOA010000157.1, forward strand.
AGAGATTCAGCCACACGGTGAAAAACGTCTCCGGCAGCGCGGCCGCCTGCTGCAAAGTCAGCCCCGGCGGCACCGGCAGACACTGTACGGCGGGCACACTGGCGTACTGCGCGTAGCCCCCTCCAGCCAGCAGTGCGCACACCAGGTCACCCACCCGAAAGGCGCGCACCTCTGCCCCGACGGCCGCGATTTCGCCCGCGACTTCGAGACCTGGAAGCGGCGAGGCACCAGCCGGCGGAGGATAGTGTCCCTGGCGTTGCAGGATGTCCGGTCGATTGATCCCCGCAGCAAATACCCGGATCAGCACCTCGGCAGGACCCACGGGCGGTACCGGGCACTGCACCGGCTCCAGAACCGACGGCGGCCCCGGCTCGCGGATCCGGATCGCGGTCATGGTGTGCGGAATGAGCATGGGGCGGCTCAGGCGCTCATCTGCACGACGCGCTTCAACCACTGCGCGAGCGCGGTACTGACCTCATCGGGTCGCTCCATCGTGCACATATGGCCACACTGCGGTACTGCCACCAACGTACTGTGTGGAATCAACTGCGCCATGACCCGGTGGGTCGACAGCGGCGCCCAGGCGTCATCCGTGCCGCACAGTACCAGCGCGGGACATGAAATCATGGGCAGCAGTGGCCCGGCGTCCGGTCGTTGCAGCAAGGCGCGGATCTGCGCGGCAAACTGCACGGGTGTGCGCCGCTCGAACATCTGCAGAATCGCCTCCACGAGCCGGCGGTCCTTCAGGCGCGCCTCGAGGATCATCGGGATCCGCAACCAGCGCTCCCCCACGGCGCGCATTCCGGACTGGCGCGCGAGTTCCAGCAACTCGTGCCGACCCGCCGTCTCCTTCTCACCGGCGACGCCCGCTGGCATGGGGGTATACCCGGTGTCGAGCAACGCCAGCCCGGTCACGCGGCTTGCGCCACGCCGCACGACTTCGAGCGCCACGCGTCCGCCCATCGAATGACCGGCTACGGCGAACTTCGCCGGCGCCTTCGCCAGTATCGCCTCGGCCATCGCACCCAGTGAGTCCAGTTCGCCGTGATCGGCCACTTGGATATGCACCAGCTTCTTCAGTGCCTTCATTTGGGGTTTCCACACCGCCGCGTCGCACAGCAGGCCGGGCACGAGCACCAGATTCATAACACTCTCCGAAGGCCACGCGCCGCGGCAAACGCGCCCAGCGCTGCGGGGATCAGCACCAGGGCCGACCACTGAAAGCCACCGGCCGCGGCAGCCACGGCCGCCACCGCCGGCGGCCCGGCCAGTTGCCCAACATGGGAGCACTGCACGACCAACCCCATGGTCGTGGCGCTCGAGTGTCGGTCCTGGGTCACGCGCGGCACCAAGGCAAATATGGATGCCGGGATCAGGCCACCGACACCCAACAGTATCACCATCAACAGGTAGCGCAGCATCGCGGGTAATTGCGGCAGGTAAATGCCGGCAGCCGCCCCCATCATGACCACACAGGCCCCGGCGATCAGCAGGCGCGGCCTGGCACCGCGCGCAAGCAGCGCACCGACGCTGAGGTTACCGGCAGCGTTGGCGACCACCGCCAACGCGCTCAACAGGCCCGCGGCCTGTGCGCTCATGCCCTGGGTCTGCAGGATGGTCGGCAGAAAACCCATCACCGACAGGTACTGCACCGTATAGCAGGCAAAAATCACTCCCAGTAACAGCGGGCCCGGATGCCATACCGATCGGATCAGTTCACGCCAAGGCAGCAACGCCCGCCCGCGCATGCGCACGTCGGGCGCCCGGGCGAGCAGCAACCCCACACCCAGCAGCAACAACACCGCCGCATCGACCTGCCATAACACCCGCCAACCGTAGGCATGCAGCACCGGCTGCGCGGTGGCCAGGGAAATGGCCGTGCCCGTGGGCATGTAAATGCCCCACAGGGCAGGCACGAAACGGCGATCGCTTTCACTGGCGCTTGCCACCAGCAGACCGGGAATCGCCACCACGACCATGACGAACGCCATACCTTCCAGCGCGCGGCTCAGCAGCAATACCCAGGGCAGGCTTGCGAATGAACCGCCGAGACTGGCCATGGCAATGCAGAACAGCCCGCCCGTCGCCGCGCGCCGTGGCCCCATGCGGTCGACCACGGAGCCGGCCAGACATCCCAGGGTGGCGCCGACGATGCTGAACATAGAAATCACCCACGCGCCGGCCACCAGCCCCAGATGCAGATCGCGCTGGACGAACCCCAGGGCCGGGGGGACTTTGCCGACCTGCATGGAGGCTCCGATGCCACAGGCCAGCAGCAGTCCGACATAACTCCAGCGGGTGAAGTCAGCCGGTGCGGCCAGGGTGGCCGGATTCGCGTTGGCGACGGGAGAAGTGGGCATTTGCGGTAGAATAAACGCAATGAATGGGCATTCCCACGCAGATGACCACGGGCACTCCCACACCCACTCTCACGGGCACGGTCATGGCCATGAGCATGGCCACGGCCACGGCACGGACCAGGCGAGTGAACACCGCCTGTGGGTGGCCTTTGGACTGCTGATCTGCTTCACGCTCGTCGAGGCTGGTGGCGGCCTGTGGGCCAATTCGGTCGCGCTGTATGCCGAAGCCGCGCACATGCTTGCCGATTCGGCATCGCTGCTGCTCGCCATCGTGGCCATTCGCATGGCGCAGCGCCCGGCGCGGGCTGACCGCACCTACGGACACCGGCGCTACCAGACCCTGGCCGCGTACACCAATGGCCTGGTGCTGCTCGGCCTCACGGCCGCAGTGGTGATCGCGGCGACACGCCGGCTGTTGTTGCCGCCGCATGTGAATGGCACGGTGATGCTGGTGACGGCCGCGGTGGGTGCCGCCGCCAATATCTGCGCGTTGGCGGCGCTCAGCGGCGCCACATCGCTCAATGAACGCGGGGCCCGACTGCATGTGCTCAGCGATCTGGCGGGATCGGCCGCCGCCATCGCTGCCTCGGGACTGATCCTGTGGCGCGGCTGGGAGATCGCTGACCCGCTGCTTTCGCTGGCGGTGTCGGTACTGATCCTGCGTTCGGGCTGGCTGTTGACGCGCAACTCCGCGCATGTGCTGCTGGAGGGCGCGCCGGCGGGCTTTGATCCGCATGCCGTCGAACACGATCTGGCAGACCTGCCGGGCATCAAGGGTATCCATCACATTCACGCCTGGTCGCTGACCGGCGAGACGCCGATGCTGACATTGCATGCCACCCTGCACGACGGTGCCGATCGCCATGCGGCCCTGACCGCCGTCATGCAGCGCTTGCAGGAGCGCTTTGGCGTCGCTCATGCCACCGTCCAGATCGAGGAAGGTGAATGCGCGGGCGCCGACAGCGACGATGACTGCCATCAGTCGCGCAAGGCCGGATGATTTCGCCCGACGGTGAAGCCCTGCTCCCGGGTGGGAACGACGCCCTGCACTACCCCGATCTTCCCGTGCCGCAGCCCGGCCAGATGCTGCCGGTGCAGGAGGGACTGTGGTGGCTGCGCATGCCACTGCCAATTTCCCTGGACCATATCAACCTGTGGCTGCTGGAGGAGCCGGGCGGCTATGCGCTGGTGGATACCGGCATGGCAACCGAAGCCGCGCGCGCAATCTGGGACCAGCTGTCCAACACCGTGCTGGCGCAGCGGCCACTGACCCGCATCCTGCTGACCCATCTGCATCCGGATCATGTCGGTCTCGCCGCCTGGCTGCAGCAGCGCTTCGCCGTGCCCGTGTGGAGTTCGACGGCGACCCTCGATCTGCTGCGCACCCTCCTGGTCGAGCCGAGCGCGCAGATCCTGGCCGAACGTATGGCCTTTTTTGCGGGTCACGGAGTCGAACCCATCGAGGAGATGGCCACGAGCCTGCGCTCGAAGGGCTATCGGGACTCGGTGGACGGTGTGCCGGCAGCGGGCCGGCTGATGCTCGACAATGACCTGACGCAAATTGGCGCGCGCGAATGGCGCTGGCTGGAAACCGGCGGCCATGCCCACGGACACCTGTGTCTGTATGCCGCGCAACCGCAACCGGTGCTGATTGCCGGGGACCAGGTGCTGCCGACCATCTCACCCAATATCGGACTGACGCCGCTCACGCCCGACCCCAATCCCCTGGCGACCTACCTCAAATCCCTCGAACGGCTCTCGGGGCTGGATGCCACGACACTGGTGCTGCCTTCACATGGACGACCGTTCGTCGGACTTGCCGCCCGCGCCACCGAGATTCGCCAGCACCATGAGCGGCAATGCGCGAAATTGATCGCGGCGTGTAGTACGCCGCTAACGGCCTTCCAATGCCTGCCGTTCCTGTACCGCCGGCAACAGCGCGGCTTTCACCTGTTCCTGGCCATGGGCGAAGCGCTCGCGCATCTGGAGTACCTTACAACTGCCGGCCAATTCGCACGCCGGGTCGAGAACCGCGTCACGCGCTACCAGCGTTTGAACTAACCGTCTGGCAAAAGCGTCGGGCGCGGACCGCCGCAGGCCCAGTCGAGCAATTCGACGGTGTGGACCACTGGCATTGAGCTGCCGGACCGCAGTTGCATGATGCAGCCCACATTGCCGGTGGCCACCACACTCGCCCCGGTGCGCTCGATATTCGCAAGCTTGCGATCACGCAGCTGCGCGGCAATCTGCGGTTGCAGGATGTTGTAGCTGCCGGCCGAACCGCAGCACAGATGTCCCTCATTGATTTCGCGCAGCTCGAACCCCGCCTCACGCAACAGGCGCCGCGGCAGCGCATCCAGCCTCTGGCCATGCTGCATCGAGCAGGCCGAGTGATAGGCGACCACGGGCCGCTGCAACAGCGGCTGCACCGGCAGCGGTGACAGCGCCAGTACTTCGGTGATATCGCGCGCCAGGCCGCTGAGTTTGGCCGCCTCCTGCGCCAGCCGCGGATGGTTTCGGAACATGAATCCATAGTCTTTCAGCTGCGTGCCGCAGCCGGAGGCATTCACCACGATCGCGGTAAATTCACCGGCCGCACTGGCAAGACGCAGATTTTCCATCAGTCGCCCGGCAAAGCCATCCGCCTCCGCGCGCCGGCCCAGATGATGCGTCAACGCCCCGCAGCAACCGGATATCGGCACCACCTCCCAACCGGCCCGGCTCAACAGGCGCTGCGAGGCGGCGTGCGTTTGCGGTGTCAGTACGCCCTGGGCACAACCGAGGATCAGCGCGACACGACCGCGCGGCAGGCTCGGTTTCGGCGCCAGCCTCAGTGCGCTGCGCGGCGTGGCCGCCTGCACGGCCGCCAAACCCAGCAGCGCACGCAATGGCGGCGCAAGCGCCGCAGATGTGCGCAGGCGCTGCGGCACCAGCCGTGCAAGTCCCAGCGCCACGCGCATGCGTGCGGGGAATGGCAGGATCCGCGCCAGCGCCGCGCGCAACCACCGATCGGCGAGGGGCCGACGGTAGGTGCGCTCGACATGCGCGCGGGCGTGATCGATGAGGTGCTGGTAGTGAACACCGGACGGACAGGTGGTCATGCAGCCCAGACACGACAGACAGCGATCCAGGTGCTGCACCACCGCCGCGGTCGCCGGGCGTTCCTGCTCCAGCATGTCCTTGATCAGGTAAATGCGACCGCGCGGACTATCGAGCTCATCGCCCAGCAGCACGTAGGTGGGACAGGTCGCCGTACAGAACCCGCAATGCACGCATTTGCGCAGCACCTTCTCCGCCTCGGCCGTGTCCGGATCACGCAGCGCGGCGCTGTGGAATTGGGTCTGCATCAGTTCATCCGCCCCGGGTTCAGGCGGTCTTGCGGATCAAACGCAGCCTTGAAGCGCGCGGCGATGGCGGCGATGGCGGGCGCCTGCGGCTCGAACACGCTGCTGCTGCGACGCTCGGCCAGCGGCGCCCTGACCAAGGTGGCATGGCCGCCGCGCAGCGCGCCACGGACGCGGCCTGCATCGACCTGCTGCGCACCGATCCAGATCAGTCCGCCACCCCAATCCAGCTGAAAATCCTCCGGTTCAATCTCATCGAGGATGCGTGCGGCCTGTCCCGGCGGCACCGACAGGCGCCAGATCACCGGGAAGCGCGCCAGCGTGGCCGCCGCCCCGACCTGCTGCCAGAAGGTCGCCGAGTCCGCGCCATCCAGAACCGCGACTGGCGCCTGATTCAAGGCCGCCAGCAATCCCGCCAGCCGCGATTCCACCGATGTGGCCAGCCCCTCCAGGCGCAGCGCCGCGCCGCGTCCCGGTACGAAGGCGGCCGATGAAACCTCAAACATCGACCCCAGCGCCTGCGAACACAGCGAGACCGCCGCTGCCGCACTGCCGGATGCGAACAACAACGTGCGCTCAAACTCGGCGGCCGGGACCAGACGTACCGTGACTTCGGTCAGCACCGCCAGTGTTCCCCAGGAGCCGGCCAGCGCCTTGGGAAGGTCGAAGCCGGTGACATTCTTGACGACCCGCCCGCCACCGACGAAGGCCTCGCCGCGTCCATTCACGGCACGCAAGCCGATAAAGTGATCGCGCGCCGATCCCGCCGTCACCCGGCGCGAGCCGGAACTGTTGGCCATCAGCACCCCACCCAGGGTCTGGTTGTCAAACCTGGGGGGTTCAAACGCAAGCCGCTGGCACTGTGTGCCGAGTAACGCTTCGATCTGCGCCAGCGCGGTCCCCGGACGGGCGGTCAGCACCAGTTCGCCCGGTTGATAGTCCACGATGCCACTCAGGGCCGAAAGATCCAGGATCTGCGCTTCCACCGGCTTGCCGACGCCACGCTTGGTGGCACCCGCGATAAGCTCAAAGGCTGGACCCGGCAGGCGCAGCAGCTCAACCAATTCAGCCTCGTTGCCGGGACGCAGCTGCATCAGAATCGCGGCAATCCGTCATGCCGCGAGGCGCCCGCGTGCACATGCTCGCGTCCCTGCTCGCTGCAGTGGGCCAGAGTCGGGAACACCTTGCCGGGATTGAACCGCAGCTGGGGATCAAAGACCCGTTTGATCCGGTGCTGCACCTCAAGATCGGTCGGCCCGAACTGGTAGGTCATCAGATCGCGCTTCTCGATGCCCACCCCGTGCTCGCCGGTGAGCACGCCACCCACATCCACGCACAGCTTGAGGATGTCGGCGCCAAAGGCTTCCGCACGCTCCAGTTCTCCCGGGATATTCGCGTCATACAGGATCAGCGGATGCAGGTTGCCATCGCCGGCATGAAACACATTGGCCACGCGCAGGCCGTGACGCACCGACAGTTGCGCAATCGACTGCAGCACCGGCGCGAGCTGGTGGCGCGGAATGCTGCCGTCCATGCACAGATAATCCGGACTGATGCGACCCACGGCGGGAAATGCCGCCTTGCGACCGGCCCAGAAACGCAAGCGCTCGGCCTCATCGGCCGAAATCCGGCATGACGTCGCGCCACGCAGGTTGGCGAGCGCATGCACGCGGCTGATCAGTTCGTCCACTTCGGCCCGCGGGCCGTCAAGTTCGACGATCAGGATCGCATCGACATCGAGCGGATAGCCCGCCTGCACGAAGTCCTCGGCGGCCCGGATCGCCGGCCCATCCATCATCTCAAGTCCCGCCGGAATGATGCCGGCCGCGATCACATCCGCAACGCAGGCGCTGGCACCGGTGGCGGTACTGAAGCCGATCAGCATCGCGCGCGCGGTCTGTGGCTTCGGCAGTATGCGTACCGTCACTTCGGTGACGATGCCCAGCAGGCCCTCTGACCCGATCATCACTCCCAGCAGATCCAGCTGTGCGGCATCCAGGTACCGGCCGCCCAGGCGCATGACCTCGCCCTCCGGAGTGACCATCTCGATGCCCAGGACATTGTGCGTCGTGAGGCCGTACTTCAGGCAGTGCACGCCGCCGGAGTTCTCCGCGACATTGCCGCCGATGGTGCAGGCGATCTGGCTGGAAGGATCCGGTGCGTAGTAGAAACCGCGGGCCGCGACCGCGTGGCTGATGGCAAGATTCGTCACGCCGCTCTGGGCGACCACGCAGCGGTCCGCGTAGTCGATTTCAAGGATGCGATTGAAGCGCCCCAAGCCGACGACGATGGCATCGGCTGCCGGTACGGCTCCGCCGGACAGCGAAGTTCCCGCCCCGCGGGGTACGATCTTCACCCCCTCCTGGTGGGCAAAGCGCAGCACGGCGGCGACCTGCGCAGTGTCGTGCGGCAGCACCACGGCCAGCGGTCGCTGCCGGTACGCGGTCAGTGCATCGGTTTCGTAGGCGCGTACCAGCAGGTCATCATCGATGACATCGGCCGGCCCCAGCAGGGCGCGTAGACCGGTGAGAATCGCGGCCTTGCGGGCAATAATGGCCGCGTCCGGCTGCGGTAGGCAAATCATCGGTCGCAGCATGACCGAAAGGCCGCGGGCGCGGCAAGCCCGGGAGCCGGTGTAGGATGCGCCGTGCTGCTGGAAGCGCAAGGAGTGACGAGATGACCCAGACCCGAATGAACCGCCGGGATGCACTGCTGGCCGCGCTGACGATCGGCGCCGGCGTGGCCATCTGCCGGACGGCCCGGTCGGCCCCTGCGGGCACGGCCCTCACCAAGGCCATTCCCTCCTCGGGGCAGAAAATTCCCGTTATCGGAATCGGCACCAATAACTACAACGTGACCGATACCGATGAGGTGGCCGCACGCCGTGCGGTTCTCGAGCAGCTGCCCATGCAGGGTGGCGCCATGGTTGACACCGCGCCGCTGTACGGCCAGGCGGAGCAACTCATCGGTGACCTGGTGGCCGGCCTGCACAACCGGGAGCGTCTGTTCCTGGCCACCAAGGTCATTGCGCAGGATGCCAAGGCCGGCGCCGCCTCCATGGAAGAATCGATGCGCCGGCTCAAAACGCAACGCATCGATCTGATGCAGGTGCACAACCTGATCGGCGTCGAGGCCATGATTCCCCTGCTTCAGGAGTGGAAAAAGGCCGGCCGCATCGGCTATTACGGCATTACGACATCCAATCCCAACGAGCACGGGCGGATGATGGATTACATGCGGCGCCTGCCCATGGACTTCATCCAGGTGGATTACTCGCTGGCCAACCGGGACGCGGCACAGGCGGTGCTACCGCTGGCAGTTCAGAAAGGCATTGCCGTCATCGCCAATTCACCCTTTGGCGGGCGCCGGGCAGCCGCCAGCATATTCAGTCAGGTGGCCGGTAAACCCCTGCCGGACTGGGCCCCAGCCATTCAGGTCACGAGCTGGAGCCAGCTGTTCCTGAAATTCGTCGTGTCCCACCCGGCGATCACCTGCACCGTTCCAGGTACCACGACTGTCGGTCATCTGGCCGACAACATGGCGGCCGCCCATGGCGCCATGCCGGACGCCCAACTGCGCCAGAAGATGGAGGCACTCTGGGACGGTCTTAAGTCCTGACCGGGGCCCCCCAAGCCGGCCGGCCACCCACCCCCGCGCCGGGAAGACTTATCAACTCATGGGCTGCGGACAGGGAAAAAGCGGGGTTGTGCGTTCAATTTTGCAATGGGCCGTACTGGCGCGGACCCCGGTCACCCGTGTATTGTGTCGCCGCGGTTCGCAAACAGCGCGCCCTTGATGTTCAGCTGTGAGTTAGGTGATATGACGAAAATCTATGTTGGAAATCTCCCCTTTTCCGCTGACGAGAGCCAGGTGCGTGCTCTGTTTGCGCAACATGGGACTGTTGAGTCCGTGAACGTAATCATGGACCGTGAAACGGGTCGTCCGCGCGGCTTTGCCTTTGTTGAAATGAGCAATGCCGACGCTTCCCGTGCCATCCAGGGCCTCAATGGCTATTCAATGGGCGGTCGCGCGCTGCGCGTCAATGAAGCCCAGGATCGGCCCCCGGGTGGCGGCGGTCGTGGTCCGGGCGGCGGCGGCGGCGGCGGCCCGCGCCGTAGTGGCGGTGGTGGTGGTGGCGGCGGCGGCGGCCGGTACTGACCCCTAGTTCCGGAATGACCTTCCGGAACTACCCGCCCTGATGAGCCTGTATCCCGCATTGCGGGATGCAGAGGTTCGGCGCTCCCACGGAGCGCCCGATGGCAGCCCTGCGGCGTCGCTGCCGGTCTAATTGCCTATTTGCACCATATTGCGGCGTTGCCGCAATCTTCGCCCGCCGCCCATGCTGATCGCGCCCGGGATTTTCCGGCACCTATCAGGAAACCATCATGAGCAAATCTGCCGCTGCGGCGTACTTCAACGTCTTTACCGTCCGGGAGTTCGAAGGCTCAACCGGGCAGAAAGCCAAGAGCTGGACGAAGGTCGGGGTCGCCTTTCCACATCGCGAGGGACCCGGCTTCAACCTGGAGCTGTCCGCCCTGCCCCTGGACGGTCGCCTGGTTGCGCTGGTGCCCAATGACAATGACGAGGGTCTCGCGGCAACCGGTTGACTGAAGTGTCCACTCCGGACCAATCGTGAGCACAAACAAAGAGGCCCGCCGAAGCGGGCCTCTCCATCGATCGAATCGATGACCGGGTCGTTACTTCGCCGCCGGAGCAGAAGAAGTTGAAGAGCTCTTCTTCTTCTTGCTGGCGTGGTGCTTCTTGGCATGCGTAGTAGTCGTCTTCGCGTCCGAGGACGGGGCAGGAGAGGCAGGCGCATCAGCGGCAAGCACCGGACCGGCCAACAGGATCAGAGCGAGAGCAGGAACGAGTTTGCTAACCACGAGTCGTCTCCATTGAGGAATATAAATACGCTAGCGTCACGGAGTGCAGAGCCTACACGAGCGCCTCGGCACTGCAATATCTTCTCTATTAAGTTGTAGTAAGGATGGCAACCCACCGTTTTTACGAGGGATTGTTGAGCCGCGCGCGGCGCCAAACCGCGCATGAATTGACGCCGCAACAGTTGCGCAACTCAAGCGTTATGTCGGGTCCTCAATTCAGCCTTTGCTCGTCACGGATCTCCTGCAGCCCCTCCTGGATCAGACTCGCCACCATGAACCAGCCGGCCAGGCCCACTAGCAGGTACGGGAGGTTGGCCAGCACTTCGAAGCTGGAGTCCCAGATCATGTGCAGCACTACCGCCACGGCGAACACCCGAGCGAAGCGCGGCTCGCGCAGCATGGTCCACCGGAACGGTGCGCCCCGCTTCACCCGCCACAGCGCACCGGCCGCCATGGCGGTCCACACGATGTGCGTGAACGGGGCCAGCAGGCCACGGGTCAGGATCACATCCCGCATGAGCAGCGAGCCGCCTTCAAGGCCCGCACGAAAGGCATAGCCGGCAGACTCGAAGGCCGCAAAGCCCGTGCCGACCGCCGCACCGAGCAGCAACCCGTTCAGGGTGTAGCGATAGCGCCGGCTGTTGATAACTATTGCCAGGGTCGCAAGCTTTGCCGGCTCCTCGACCAGGCCGGCCAGGGACGCGCCAAGCCATTGAATTGGAAACGCTGCACCCAGTCGATACACGAAAAGTGATAGCAGCAGTGCCAGCACGCCGCCCAACAGCAGCAGCCGCATGACCTGGTACAGCGATACATTGCGCCGCACATTGCACTCGAAGAACAGCACCAGTATGGACATCGGCACGGCGAACGAGCCGGCAAGAATCAATCCGGGAATGAGGTTGCGATTGCCGCTGCGCGTCCACGCGATGACGAAAGCACCGTAGATGGCGAGCGCCAACACCAGCAGTCGGCCAAAAACCCAGGGCCGCGGCCACTCGGTCGACACGGCTGCCAGCGGTGGCGTCGTCTGCGGGGCGCCGGCCGCCAGACAGCGCTCCACATCCTCCTCGCTGTGCGCACGGAACACCTCCGTCCACATCGCGCGCAGCGGCACATGGCGCAGCGGCTGCACGCCGAGCGCGCGTGCGAGACGGTCAGGAAATATTTTCGTGCGCTGATGCACTGCGACTCATACTCGCGCTGTTCCCGCAAGGTGCGAAACGACACGCATGTGTTCAGTTTTTGCGCACCTTAACGGAAACCCTTCAGGTAACGCTTTTAAAAGTTTTTCAAGTGGGTCTTTGCACACAGTTATACACAGCTTCTGTGGATAACTGTCCGCGCAAATGCGTAGCTGTCGACGCGCAGCAAGTCAATCATGGCGAGTACTTGACGAATCGGACGCGTGATGCCTTGCCTTGGACAGCGGGTCGCGAGAGACTTCAACGCGCCGGCATTACATCAAGTAGGCACCATGAAGCAATCCCCTGCAGCCACTGAACGCAAGCCTCCTGAGGCCAACACCGAACTCGCCGCCTCGGTCGCGCGCGCGCGCCTGCGGGTCGATGTCGCCAAACAGAGCGTCAGACTCGCCAAGGAGGAACTCAAGCGTGCACGCAAGCGCATCAAGGACGCCAAGCGCGAAGTGCGCCGCGCGCGCAAACGCGCCAGCGCCGCCCGCCGGGCCTGGAAGCAGGCACGCCGCACCCGTCCGACGCGCACCGGCACACCCAAGGCTGTTGTAAAGACAACAGTCAAGACTGCGCGCAAAAAGACTGCCCGGGCAGGCACCAAGGCCGCTCCGAAGCGCACGAAAACCAAAGCGGTGCGACGGGTCGTGAAGGCGGTTGTGAAAGCGGTCGCCAAGCGGGTGGCCCGCAAGAGCGCAATCAAGCGGCCGACCGTCAAGAAACACGCCACCGCGCGGCGGGTCGTGGCCGTCGCGCCGCGCAGGCCCCCGCCACGATCCCGCAAGGCCCCGCCCCGGGTTCCCGTACAGCAGGCGCCCGCCGTGACCCCCGTGATTGAGGGGGTCGAAGCCGATGTCACCGCGCTGCCAACGGCGACCAGCAGCTGAGTTCGTCGCGGCGCTCGGCGCCGCTCACCGCCGCATCGCTCGCCAGGCGTCGTGTCGCAAGGTCGAGCAGCCGTCCTTGCGGATCGACCAGCACACAGGAATAGCCGGCCTGGCCCTTGGCCGCCTTCTTCGCGCGGCGCAGTTGCTCAGCGACGAGCTCCGAGGTCGCGGTGGGTGCGCCGTCGATCTCCACCACCGCCACCGAAACCGACAGCAACGCGAAGTGCCGCTCCTTACCGTCGCGGTCACGCCCGAAAATGCTACCCGCCGCGCGGTGATCCGCGTCGTAGAAGTTCGGCAGCGAGGCGGCCAGGTCCTCGAGCAGACTCATCAGCCGCAGTGACCAGTCCTGGCTGCGTAGCAGAAAGACGAAATCATCACCGCCCACGTGCCCGACAAAGTCGACCCGTTGGCGCACCGTGCGCGTGAGGGTATCGGCAACGTGCATCAGCACCTGATCGCCGCGCGCGTAACCGTAGGTGTCGTTGAACACCTTGAAGTGATCCAGATCCAGGTGGCAGGCAATGAAGGGCCGGCGTCGCGACAGCCACTGGCTCAAGTGCGACTGGATCTCGCGATTTCCGGGCAGACCCGTCAAAGGGTTGGACTGCTTCGCGGCCTGGATCTGCTGTGCCGTGATCTGGCGCAGCAGATCGATCATGCGCCCCATACCAAGGTAGCTGCCGTGGCGCGTGATGATGAAGTCGTCCTGACGGCCGGCCTCGGATTGCCCCGTCACCAACCGGCTCACCTGTTCCAGGCGCGCCCGCGCGTCGATGCGAACGGCTTTCGCGTCCATGACGGCGGACACCGGCTTGCGATTGTAGACTTCAGGATGCAGTGGCTTGCTGAGCAGAATCAGCAGTTCATCACGGCGCACGACCCCGACGGGGTGACCCGCCGTGGTGACGGCCAGCGCGGTGCAGGTGGGGTGGTTGCGGAACATTTCGACCACCTGACCGACGGGCGTGGAATCCGGGACATCCGGCACCGGAATCGCCAGTTGTTCGGCGCAATCGACGCTGACGGTGGCCGCCACGCGATCCAGTGCCGCGAGCCCCGCGTCATCCAGTCGCGGCACCGGCAGCGGGCGACCCAACAGAAACCCCTGCAGGTAGTCCACGCCCAATTCCAGGGCGAGCGTGCACTGCTCGGCGTTCTCGACCCCTTCCGCGATCACCCGACAGCCGATGGCGCGTGCCATGTCAACGACGGAACGGAGGATTTCGGCGCGCACCGGATCATGCTCGATGCCGCTGACGAAGTAGCGATCGACCTTGACGTATTCCGGCCGCACGGCCGACCAGGTCTTCAGCCCCGAAGCCCCGGCACCGAGATCATCCAGCGCGATGTCGCATCCCAGCCGCCGCAGCGGCGCCACCGCCTCGCTCAGGCGCGCCTGATCCTCGGTAAGACCGTGCTCGGTGAGCTCGATCACCAGATTGTGGGGATCCAGCTCCAGCCGTGTGAGGTGCTGCGCCAGCCAGCCGCTGAACTGCGGCCAGCCGAGCAGGGTTTGGGGTAATACATTAAGGAAAAGCCGACCCTCGATCCGCAGGGCGGCGAAAGCGCGCAAGGCCGCGGTGATGCAGGCCTGCTCCAACTCCAGGCAGCGGCCGGCGCCGTGTGCTGCCGCGAACAGGGCATCCGGCAGATGCAAGGCCGAACCTACTGGCCCGCGGGTCAACGCCTCATAACCTATGGGCCGGCGCAGGATGCCGTCGACAATTGGCTGAAACAGCGCCTGCAGGGTCCCCTGCGCAAGCAAGGCGTCCAAATCACTGACCATCATCCATCCGCAGACCGGCACAACGACCGACAGACTATGTCGCCCCGACCGCCGGTACCGTGACGCACCCGATGTCAGCCGCTACGGCATCTGTGAATATTGTGTGACAGTCCGCGCTCAGGCGGCCCGGTCGGTCTCAAAGCCGATCAGTCGGGCGATTTCGTCCACGGCGCGGACATTGCCCAGTACCACATCGTACTTACCGGGGCCGTAATGGGAGGGGCGGATGTGGCAGGCCCCGCCGGCCTCCTCCACGATGACTTCCGTGGCCGCGAGGTCCCAGCGATTCAGTCCCAGTTCGACCAGCACGTCGATGGCGCCGCGCGCGGTCTGGGCATGGGACCAGCAGTCGTGGCAGCCGCGCAGGTGGGTGCCCGCGCGCATCAGGCGTTCAAAGCCGGCGGAGAGTCGGGCGCGGGCGAAATTGGCCGGGGGTACATGCGCCACGATACAGTCGCGAATATTCCGGTCGGGTGCGACGCGGATGGGCGTGCCGTTGCACCAGGCACCCAGGCCCCGCGCGGCCGAATATGTCTCAGCCGCCGCCGGCAGATGGATGGCGCCGACCAGCGCGCGCTGCGGCTGCAGCGATTCGAACGCCAGCAGCGTCCCGAACGTCGGCAGGCCCCGGGTGTATCCCAGGGTGCCGTCGATGGGGTCGAGCACCCAGCGGTGGGTCGGGGCCGCCGCCGCTGCCGCACCCAACCCGAACTCCTCGCCAAGCAATGGCCACGGCCCCGCGCCGGCGACGATTTCGCGAATGAGCTGCTCGCTCTCGCGATCAAAGCGGGTGACCACCGAGCCGTCCGCCTTGATGTCGATCTGCAGCTCGGGATTGCGGAACCCCTCCAGGATCAGCCCCGCCGGAGCCGTCGCGGCGACTCGCACCAGTTCGAGCAGTTTCTCCAGTCGTGAGTCCATACATGAAGCCTATGCGGCAAAATGATGATTGACCAGTGATCCAGCGCCCGTGGTAGGCTCGTTATCGGGACACAGGTTGGGGATCGGGGGGCGGCGTATGGCTACCCGAACGCGGGAGGATCGTCGACTGCGCCTTTTGAGCGCCACGTGCCTGGCATTGCCTGAAGCCGAGCGCACGCTGTGCGGCGCCCATGCGGACTTCCGGGTCCACGGCAAGATATTCGCCTATTACCTCAAGAATCACGGTGGCGACGGCATTACCGCCGCGTGCATGAAGGCCCGGCTCGGCGAACACGTCCAGCATGTGAAGCGTGCACCCGACCGGTTCTATCTGCCCCAATTCATCGGGCGGCGCGGTTGGTTCGGGGTGCGCCTGGATCTAGGCGACATCGATTGGGATGAGGTCAAAGCCCTGGTCGCAGTCAGCTATAACCTGGCTGCGCCAAGAGACCTGCGCACGATGGTCGCGCCGGTTGCGAACGCCCTCACCGCCCAGTCATTGGTACGCGGCACACCCGTGCCCGACCTCACCCTCAACCGGGCCGCTGCTCAGCTTGTCGATGGCAATCTGCTCAATGCGGCGCGGATTGCTGAGGAGCAGATCAAACGCGATACACCGTTGCGGCCCACGGCAATGCCGGGGGCCGCTGCTATCGGCCGATCTGGTGGGGTTCGCAGCCGCCGTTAGCGGCCGAACCGAATCAGGCCTTCTTGCTCTTGGCCTTTCTGACGGCCAGCTTGATGCGCTTCTGCCAGGCCTTGAAGCGAACTGCCGCTTCGCTGCGCTTCAATAGACGGGCGATTTTGCGCACACCCTCTTTACCAGCAAGCTTTCGTAAAGTTTTCAGCTCATCTGCGGCCCAAAGAACACGCTTACGTCGTGTGGTACGCGGCATTACTAGCTCCGATATGAATAGTTTTCAATAAAATTCCAGTCGCGGATCTTACCCCAGGACCAGCATGATTTGAATCAGAACTGATCATTTGGTTCAATGATTGCGACGTAGTCCAGAAAAACAATTTATCAATTTGTCCTGTTGAAGCGCTGCACGCTGCACAATTTTCGAGTATCGCTGATCTTCAACCAATCATGCCCTGCCAAATACACGGCGTTCATTAACTGTTTCACAAGGTACAGTTCACAATCAATCAGATGCCGCCTCAAAGCGTGACTGCAGCTCCCCAGATTGCCGCTCTTTTTGCGCCCGGTGCCGTGGCCTATCAAACTCGAGACACGATTTCGGCCGAAGCTCTGCTACCGGAAGAGCGGCAGTTTCTGTTAAAGGCGGTGCCCAAGCGCATACATGAATTCGCCGCCGGGCGGGCCTGCGCGCGGGCCGCGCTGTCTACCCTCGGATACGCCGAGGCCGCGCTGCTGATGAGCGCTGAGCGCGTGCCGCTTTGGCCGCACGGCGCCACGGGCAGCATCACGCACACCGATACTTTCTGTGCGGCCGTCGTCGCGCCCACCCGACAGATTCGGGCCCTGGGGCTGGATGCGGAGCCCACGCAGTCGGTCAAACCGGATCTGTGGCGTCGCATTTGCACGGCGCAGGAACTCGCGCTGTTGCAGGGTCAGGATGCGCAAACTGCCCTGGCGGCCGCGACATTGATATTCAGCGCCAAGGAGGCTTTTTATAAATGCCAACATACGCTGACGCGGGAGTGGCTGGGCTTCGCGGACATCAGCGTCACCATCGGTGCCGACGACTTCACCATCCAGGCGACGCGATCGTTACAAATTACGGCGCACAGTCCGGGCCCCTGGCGCGGATGGTACCGGCGCGAGGCGGGCCTGGTCATCACGGGCGTGTGCATCGTCTGATGCCCATTGAGCCACCCATGGCGCCGGGCGGGCCTTTCGTACCAAAGAGGTCGACCACCCCGGCGCTCAAGCCTATCCTTGCGCTATGCTGCGGCCCTCTAACCTTTGGCCAAAGCCTGAGGGCTTGAGCCTCTAGAAGATTAAGGACGCTTGGATGTCGCCAATTCGCTGTGCTGCCCGTTGCCTGGTGCCCGTTGCCGTCGCCGCCGTGCTCGCAGGCTGTGCGATCGGCCCCAATTACAAGCGTCCCCCGGCCGCAGTCACGGAGAGCTACAAGAATCCCGTGGCCAGCGTCCCGGCACTTCCGGACGAGTGGTGGACTCTTTTTAACGATCCCATTCTCAATGACCTGGAGTCCCAGGTCATCGTCAACAATCAGAACATCGCGGAGGCGTCGGCGGCCTACATGCAGGCCCGGGCCGTCGTCCGCCAGGACCGCTCCAACCTGCTGCCGTCGATCGACCTCACCGGCGGCGCGACCCGCTCGATCAGCGGCTCGCCCGGCTTCGTGGTCGGCGGCACGGGCAGCAGCGGCTTGATCACGGGCAGCAATAAGTCGACCACGTACCAGCTCGCCGCCAGTACCGACTGGGAACTGGACGTCTGGGGTAAGCTGCGCCGGACACTGGAAAACGCTCGCGACAGCGCCCAGGCCAGCGCCGCGGACCTGGCCAATGCACAGCTTTCAGCCCGCAGCCAGCTG
>DATHOA010000158.1:0-3234 GCA_035485475.1 Steroidobacteraceae bacterium
GGCTACTATCAGGTCCTCGCCGGTCTGCAACGCGGCGAACTGGCCGTGACCGCGGGTGGGGTTTTTCTCAGCAACATGCTAAACGCGCCGCCCAGCGACTAG
This sequence comes from Steroidobacteraceae bacterium, assembly GCA_035485475.1. Lineage (GTDB taxonomy): Bacteria > Pseudomonadota > Gammaproteobacteria > Steroidobacterales > Steroidobacteraceae > DAIDKA01. Next base: position 103 of record DATHOA010000158.1, read on the forward strand.
CGTCAGCGCCAGCCGTCCCCCGCGCACGATGTTCAAGGCCCTGGTCGCTTTTTGTCTCAGCCGCCGTGCGATCGTGGTGTTCGGCTTGCTGCTGTTTGTCGCTGCCGGGATCGTTGCGTTCGAGCAACTCGACATCGAGGCCTATCCCAATCCCACCCCGGTGATCCTGGAAATTACTGCGCAGGCGCCCGGCCTGTCGGCGGAGGAGATGGAGCGCTACTACACACGCCCCATGGAGATCGGGCTGTATACGACGCCGGGCATCGATGTCATCCGCTCGACATCCTTCTACGGACTCTCATTCGTTCGTGTCGTGTTCAAGTACGGTGTTGATTTTCACTTCGCTTACAGCCAGGCCGCCATCGCCCTGCAGCAGAACGTTAACCTCCCCGGTGGTGTCACACCCACGATTCAGCAAAACAGCACCACGGGCGAGATCTATCGCTATCAGGTCGTCGGCCCGAAGCACTTCGGGCTGAGCAACCTGCGCACGGTAGAGGACTGGATCGTGCGCCGCCGACTGCTGACCATTCCGGGCATCGTGCAAGTCAACAGCTGGGGCGGCCCGACCAAGCAGTTCGCAGTGGAGGTAGATCCCCACAAGCTCGAGGCCTACAACCTCACTCTCACGCAGCTGTTGAATGCGCTCTCCAACGCCAATCTGAACGTCGGTGGTCGCGAAATCCGCGTAGGCCAGCAATCGATCAATATTCGCGGGATCGGCCTGATCGATGACGGTGGCAACGACGATCTGACACGGGGGAACAGGCTGGACGACATTGAGAATGTCGTACTGACCCAGAACAACGGCGTTCCGGTGCTGGTCAAGGACATCGCCGGGGTGTCGGTGGGCTATGTTCCGCGGCTGGGAATCTGGGGCCACGACAGTGAAGACGATGCGGTAGCGGGCATCGTGGTCATGGGTCGTACCGAAAAGACCGGCGACATGCTGCCGCAGGTCAAGGCTGAAGTTGAACGGATGAACCACGATGGCAGTCTGCCGCCCGGCGTGCGGCTGGTTCCGATCTACGACCGGGGTGCCTTGATCGAGGTCACTACCCATACTGTGTTGCACAACCTTGTGCTCGGCTGTGCGTTGGTGTTTCTCATCCAGTGGATTTTCCTCGGTGACCTCCGCAGCGCAATTATCGTCGGCCTGAATATCCCGTTCGCCCTCTTCTTCGCAATCATCGTCCTGGTCGCCCGCGGCGAAAGCGCGAATCTGCTCTCACTCGGCGCCGTCGACTTCGGCATCATCGTCGAGTCCGCCGTAATTCTCGTCGAGAACATCTTCCGCAACTTCCAGGCACCCGCCTCTGAAAGGCAGGGGCTACTGCAGCGTCTCGCCAGCGGATTCTGGGGGCCCGACCCGACGACCATCGCTCACCATGCGGCACCCGTCGCCGGCTGGACGGATCGACTGCGCTTGATTCTGGTCAGTGCCTTGCAGGTGGACAAAGCGGTGTTCTTCGCCGCCCTCATCGTCGTCGCGGCGTTCGTGCCGCTCTTTACGATGCAGGGCGTCGAGGGAGCGATCTTCGGTCCGATGGCACGCACCTATGCCTACGCCTTAGTCGGCGCGCTCTTCGCCACGTTCACGGTGACGCCGGTAGTGGCGTCTTTGCTGCTGCCGGCGCAGGTGGCGGAATCCGAGACCATCATCGTGCGCGCGCTGCATGGGCTCTATAACCCCGTGCTGCACTTCGCGCTGCGCAGTCGCTGGCTGATGATCGCCCTGGGGTGCGCCTTCCTCGGCCTTGCGGCCTTTTTGGTACCGCGGCTCGGCAGCGAATTTCTACCAGCGCTCGAGGAGGGAAACTTCTGGATTCGCGCCTCTATGCCTATGACCTTGTCTTTGGAAGACGGTGAGTCGGCGACGCGCAAGATGCGTCAGATCCTGATGCGCTATCCAGAGGTTGTCACCGTCTTCTCTCAGCACGGTCGCCCCGATGATGGTAGTGACGCCTCGCCATTCTCCAACGTCGAGCTGTTCGCGGTGCTCAAGCCACAAGAACGCTGGCGCCAAGGCATGAGCAAGGACAGGTTAACAAACGAGATCAACACCGCCTTCGGACACGAACTGCCCGGCGTGGTCTTTAATTTCTCGCAATATATCCAGGACAATATCCAGGAGGGTATCTCGGGCGTCAAAGCGGTCAATTCCGTCAAAATCGTCGGACCTAATCTTGACACCCTCACTCGGCTCGCCGAACAGGTCCGAGACGAGATGAGCCGCATCCGGGGCATCACTGACCTGGGCATTTTCCCGGTGCTCGGGCAGCCCAATCTCGATATCAGAATCGATCGGGCCAAGGCGGCCCGCTATGGACTGAACACAGCAGACATCAACGCGGTGATCCAAGCCGCGATGGGGGGAACCACCGCAACCACGGTGCTCGAAGGTGATCGACAATTCGACATCGCGGTTCGCTATCCGCCCCAATACCGCGGCGGAATCGCCGCGATCCGCGACATTCGGGTACCCGCACAGTCGGGCGCCGGTGCGAACGCTTACATCCCACTCAGCGAACTTGCGGCCATTAGCCTCGACACTGGCGCCGCCTGGATCTACCACGAAGGCACGCAGCGGTTCATCCCGGTGAAGTTCAGTGTACGAGAACGCGACTTGGGCAGCACGGTCGCGGATGCGCAAGCGCGCATTGCCGAGCACGTGAAGCTCCCGAGCGGCTATCGCCTGGTATGGGCCGGCGAATTCGGGCAGCTACAGGCTGCCAAACAGCGCCTGGGGATCATCGTGCCCGTGAGCCTGGTGCTCATTCTGGGCTTGCTGTATGCGCTATTTAATTCCGCGCGCGAGTGTTTTCTCGCCCTGCTCGGTATTCCGTTCGCGATCGCAGGCGGCATCGTCGCCCTTTACGTCTCCGGGCTTAATTTCAGCATTTCCGCGGCGATCGGCTTTGTCTCGTTGTTCGGTGTGTCGGTCATGATCGGCATCCTCATGATCACCAACTACAACCAGGCGCGCCTGCGCGGCGGCACGCCGCAGCAAGCCATGTTCTTTGCGGGCGCGACCATCATGCGTCCGTTGCTGATGATGAGCTTATCCGCTGGCATCGGGCTGCTGCCGGCGGCACTTTCCACCGGCATCGGCAGCGAAGTGCAGCGACCGCT
>DATHOA010000159.1:0-23794 GCA_035485475.1 Steroidobacteraceae bacterium
TCCGTCGCAAACCCGGTACCTCGGGCCGACGGCAGGCGCGACCGCGCCGGTCGCCGCAGCTGCAGCGGATGTCCCGCGCGTGTCACTCGGCAACACCCCGCCGGAGGCCTGGTGGACTGTGCTGGGCTCGGAGCAGATCAACCGATTGGTGTCGCTGGCTCTCGCCAACAATCAATCGCTGCTCAGCGCCCAGGCGCACCTGGCTGCCGCCCGCGAGCGGATTCATGCGGCGCAAGGCGCGTTGTATCCCCAGCTGGACGTGTCGGCCGCGGCGCAGCGCACCCGCTATGGGGCCCCGGTGCTGGGATCGCTCGCCAAGGACTTCCCGCCGTATTCGGCTTATGCGGCCGGTCCGGCGGTGAGCTACGACCTCGATATTTTCGGCGGCACGAGATCACGTGTCGAACAGGCGGCCGCCAACGCCCAGTACGAGTCCGCCCGGCTCCAGGCTGCCGCCCTCAGTGTCAGTGGCAATGTCGTAATCGAGGCCCTGCAGATCGCGACCTTGCGGGCGCAAATTCGCGTGGCGCTGGGCATCATCGCCGATGACGAGCGAACCCTGGCACTGATCCGCGGCGCGCGCGATGCCGGTGCGGTATCTGACATGGACGTGCTCAGTGCGCAGAGCCAAACCGACCACGATCGCACGCTTCTGCCCCCGTTGCGACAGGACTTGAGTGTCGCGCAGGATGTACTGAGTAGTCTGGTCGGCGAGGCGCCTTCGGACTGGACGGCACCCGATGTGGAACTCAACGAATTCAAACTGACGCAGGATCTGCCTGTAGTGTTGCCGTCCGAACTGGTACATCGTCGACCTGACATCGGCGCGGCCGAAGCGCAACTTCACGCCGCAAGCGCCGCCCTCGGCCTCGCCACGGCCAACTTGTATCCGCACCTGACGTTGAGCGCCGCGATCGGGTCACAGGGCCTGCTCAATGGCGGCCCGTCGGAATCAGCGTTTAACCTCCTGGCGGGCCTGACAGCACCGGTATTTCATGGTGGGACGCTGACGGCGGAGCGCCGTGCCGCCCGGGATGAATACCAGGCGGCCTTTGCCGCATATCGGCAGACCGTTCTGGAGGCGTTCAGCCAGGTCGCGGGCAGCCTGCAGGCCCTTACCAACGATGCGGATTCGCTAAGCGCGCAACAGCACGCGCTCCAGTCGGCGAGCGCCTCGCTCTCGCTCACGCGCCAGGCTTATGCGGCCGGCAAGGCCGGCTATGTGCAGGTGCTGGATGCGCAGCGGCTGGATCAGCAGGCCCAACTCGGGGAAGTACAGGCAAACGGGCAGCGCTTTACTGATGTCGTGAAACTGCTTCTGGCAGCGGGTGGGCGCGTCGATCCGGCATCCATCGATCGGCCATGACGCGGTAGCTGCCCGCATGTCCGCGCGTCAATACTCGGCCTTCTCGCCCTTCGCGGGCACCGAGGTGGGGACGCCCGGCGTGCCGGCATAGGTAATCAGCAATACGGCCGGTTCGTCTCCGGCCTCCCCCCGATGCACATCGTCGACCGATTCCGCCACGGCGCTGCCCTGATGAACGACCAAAGTCTTGCCACTGGCCCGGTCGCGCAGGGTAAGGGTTCCGGAGAGCACGTATACCGCATTGGGAAAAGGATGCGTGTGCCAGGGCAGGGAGGTATGGGCGGCGATCGTTACCTTGAGCGTGGTGAGCTGTGGTTGGCCGGCAGGATAGTGCGTATAGCGCTTGCCGTTCCAGGATTGCGTCGTCTGCAGCAGTGTTTCACGTTGGGCGGTAGCAACTCTTGCAGGAGGCGCCTGAGCAGCAGCGATGGAGGCCACCGCCGCGAGACCTGCTGTAAGAAAAATATTCTGCGCAACGGCTGTGATGCGATATTTCGCAGGGAGCCTGGAAGTGAGCATCATTTGAACCTCTAGCCACGTTTGTCAGGTCAATGCTCGTATCGGAGGATTGCGTGATCGTTGCGCCGGGCGCGGCACCCGCTACGGTTGTAACTCACAGAACGGGTGGCGAAATCGTCGGGCAATTGCCGTGAAGGAACGTTCGCAGGAGTTACCTGGTGAAAGTCTCGAGGCATTTGCCCAAGGAGCGCATATGAAAAAGACGGCGGCACATTGGCGAACGGATGGGGTGCGGATCATTGGCCCCCGGGAGTTCGACCCGAATATCGCCCAGACGCCGGGCTTGCATCGCCTCGCCGCGGTAACGACGCAGAATGCGGGCGCGAAAAAAATCTGGGCCGGCACCTTCACGGTAGAAGCGCAAGCCAAGACGGGCGCGCATCACCATGGCGACCTGGAAACCGTGATCTACGTCCTGAACGGCGTCGCCCGACTGCGCTGGGGCGAGCGACTTGAATTCGAAGCCGAGGCCGCGGCGGGCGATTTCATCTACGTGCCCCCATACGTGCCGCATCAGGAGATCAACCCTAGCGATGATCTTCAGTTGCAGTGCGTCCTGGCGCGCAGCGGCCAGAGCGGCATCGTGTTCAACCTGGACATCGAAGGGGTGGAGACACCGGAGCTGGTTCGCTGGATCGACGACCTGCACCGCTAAGGGCGCCTCCGTATGTGGCCCGCGGCTGGTGCTTCATGCCGGCGTAGAAGGCCTGAATGAGGGCCTCCCTGAAGCGTAGCTCCCGGTGCCTTCCGGCCGACGCACCGAAGTAGTCAACCCGGCTCGAATCGTGGAAGGTCATCGGAAGTCTCCTGCCGCTGCGGAACTGGGAGCAAGCCTATCGCGCGGTGATTCCGCGATGGTTTCGGGCCGGGCCGGTCCCGTTACGGCTGCAATTCCGATCCCGATTTCAGACATGCACACCTAACCCGGTGAACGAACACTGCACGCCATGTCGAATCAAATCCCTTCAAATTGGCGGCGGCGGCCTGCAATCGTGCACCTGGTGTTGGCGTTGGGAGGGTTTGCGATCGGCACGGCCGAATTCGCAACCATGAGCCTTCTGCCCTACATAGCGCGCGATCTTCGTATCAGCGTTCCCGTTGCGGGCCATTTCATAAGCGCCTACGCGCTGGGCGTTGTTGTGGGCGCACCGCTCCTGGCGGTACTCGCGGCACGTTATCGGCGCAAGACCGTTCTCATCGCGCTCATGGGCCTGTTTGCGATCGGCAATGGTCTGTCCGCGGTCGCACCGAGCTATGGCGCGATGCTGGGTCTGCGGCTCCTGAGCGGACTGCCGCACGGCGCCTATTTCGGCATCGCGATGCTCGCCGCGACCTCCGTCGTTCCCGCGGACCAACGCGCTCGGGCAGTCGGGCACGTCCTGCTCGGGCTCACCGTCGCGACCATTGTCGGTGTGCCCCTGGCCAATTGGCTGGGACAGGTCATTGACTGGCGATGGTGCTTCGCTTTTGTTGCGGCATTGTCGCTGGTCACAGCGCTCCTGCTGGTGGCTGTCGCACCGGAGCAGCCGCCCGATCATGCAGCAAGTGCGTTGCGCGAGCTGGGTGCGCTGCGGCGCGGCCAGGTTTGGATGACTCTCACCATCGGTGCGCTTGGATTTGGCGGCACGTTCGCGGTGTATACCTACCTTGCTTCCACCTTGATGGCGGTGACAGCCGTCTCGGCACACCTGGTCCCGATGGTGTTCGCGGCATTCGGCGTCGGAATGACTGCCGGGAATATCATTGTTCCGCGCTTTGCCGATCGCGCCGTAATGCCCACGGCCGGACTTCTCCTGTTGGCGTCCGCGGCGGTATTGGCGCTTTACCCGGCGGCGACGGCGCATGCATGGACCATCACGCTGGACGTGACGGCGATCGGCTTCTGTGGAGCATTGGCCACGGTGCTTCAGACTCGTCTCATGGATGTCGCAGGTGATGCCCAAAGTCTGGCAGCCGCGCTCAATCATTCCGCCTTGAACGTGGCGAACGCGCTCGGTCCCTGGCTCGGCGGTTTGACGATTGCGGCGGGTTTTGGCTGGACCTCGACCGGGTGGGTCGGATGCGGGCTCGCACTTGCCGGCTTTGCAGCCTGGGTGGTGGCATGGATCGCCGACGGCAGGCTCGTGCCGGAACGGCAGCGCCGGTGGAGTTTCGATTGAAACCAAATCCCAGCCGTGTGAAATCGCAGCGCAATCCAGCGCCGCGATCCTCTACCCAAGCCTTCAAGATTGCTGACAGACGGACTGATGGTCGATTAACAAGCCCCTGCTCGACGACTCGCGCACTCCCCCGCCACCCTCCCCCGATGGCCGATCAGTGCGGAGCAGGGGCTTTTTTCGTCAATGCCCGCGCAACCGGCTCCGCAATATCTCTGCGCACGAGGGGCTTGCGCAGCACGTCGATTACGCCTGCGGCTCGAGCCCGTTCGCTCAGTTGCGTATCGCTGTAGCCGCTCATCAGTATGATGGATATGTCGGCTCGAATCTGCCGGATCTCGCGAGCCAGCTCCGTTCCCGTAAGATCAGGCATGGTCTCGTCCGTCAGCACCAGATCGAAGCGTGCAGGTTCGGCACGAAAGGCCTGTAGCGCGGCGGGGCTGGAGCGAAATCCCACCGGCTCGTAGCCGAGTTCGGCAAGCGTCTCTTCCGCGAGCGCGACCAGCACGCTCTCGTCGTCCACGATCATTACGGTCTCGCCGCTTCCTCGCGGCAACGCGCCCGCCGGCGCGGTCGCGAGTCGCTGCGATGGGCTGGCGGCATGAATCCAGATCGTGAATACGGAGCCAACGCCAAGCTCGGTCGTTACGTCGATCGCGCCGCCGAAGTCCGCCACGATGCCGTGCACGAGCGCGAGGCCGAGCCCCGTGCCGTCGCCGACTCGTTTGGTGGTAAAGAATGGATCGAACATGCGCTCCAGCACTGCCGGCGGGATACCGCTGCCCGTATCGCTGACGGACAGGCGCACATAATCACCGGCAGACAGTCCCCCGTGCGAGAGCAGACGCGCCTCATTCAGCGCTAGGCGTTCGAGCGCTACGGTGAGCACGCCACTCCCATCCATTGCATGCACCGCGTTGGTGCACAGATTCATGACGACCTGGTGCAGCTGGGTCGGGTCGCCCAGCACTGCCGTGTGCAGCGCGTTGAGGCGCTTGTCCAAGCGCACATCGGCGGGTAAGGATGCCGCGAGCAGCTCCAGCGTCTCATCGACGACTGTCTGCACCGGCACGGGCACGCGCACGCCAATTCCGCTACGGCTGAATGCCAGGATGCGGTCGACCAGCCCCTTGCCACGCGCGCCAGCCTGCATCACCTGATCGATATGGCGGCGCTCGGTGCTGCCCCCGCTCAGGCTGCTCTGCACCAGCTCGCCATATCCGAGAATGGCGCCAAGAATGTTATTGAAATCGTGTGCGACACCTCCCGCCAGGCGACCGATTGCCTCCATTTTCGCCGCCTGTTGCAGTTGCCGCTGCATCTGCTCGCGTTCCAGCGCCTGCGCCTGCTGCGCCTCCTCGGCAAGCTTGCGCCGGGTGATGTCCATGACCGCCCCGACAAAGCGCCGATCGCGGGATTCGTCGGTCACGGCCCTGGCCAGAACCAAAACGTGCTTGATCGAAGCATCGGGCATCAGCAGCCGAAATTCCATATCGTAGTCACCTTGCTCAACTCGGGCGCGCTCGAGGGTCTGCCGTACGAACTCGCGGTCTTCCGGATGGGTGCGTTCGATGATTTGCGAGACGTTGGGAGTGATTGCCGGATCAAAGCCATAGATCCGATAGGTTTCGGCCGTCCAGTAGATGTCCTCGCCGCGCGGATCCCAGCCGAAACTGCCCGTGTGGCTGACGGTCTGCGCCTGCGCCAGGTAGGCTTCGCTGCGTCGCAGAGCCTCCTCCGCGCGCTGACGCTCGCTGTTCTCCTTCTTCAGATCCGTGTACAGATGGGCATTCTCGAGTGAGATTGCGGCCTGCGAGGCGATCAGTTTCAGCACGGCGCTGCGGGCCGGGGTGAACACATGCGGAGCGAGATTGTTTTCGAGATAGAGCACACCGATCAGCACGGCCTGATTGATCAGGGGCAGGCAGAGAACGGAACGGACGCGATTGCGGCGGATATATTCGTCCGCGGAGAACGCACTTTGTGCGCAGGCATCGTCCAGGATCACGCTTTCACGCGTGCGAATGACATAGTTGAGGACGGAGTCCGGGACTTCCGCCGCCAACATATCCGCCTGATGGAAACTGACGCTGACGGCATCACCGTTGGTGCTGGCTTCCGCCTCCAGCCGCTGCACGCCTGCCCGTAGCACGATCAACAGCCCGCGCTGCGCCCCCGTATGCTCGAGCGCGGTTCGCAACAGCGTGTCGATCAATCTCTCCAGAACGATCTCTCCGGAGACCGCTTGGGAGAGATTGACTACGGTCGCAAGGTCCAGCTGTTCGAGGGAGGCGCCGATTGTTGAGGTGGGGTTGGGCGCCGCGAGCTCCTCGCGCAGGAAGGGAAAGGACTCATCCAGCTGTCGAACCTTGCCTTCGGCTCCCCACAGAAGGTAGCAGTGTCGGGCATCGCGCAGGTACGCCTGGGTAATGGTCTGCAGGTGCCGCGCGGCGAAGAACCGTGCGGCGAGTTCGCCGGCGACGGCCTCGTTCTGGATGAATCCGTGCTCCCGCGCCAGGCGGATGGATTCTTCGTAGAGACGCTCGGCGTCGAGGTAACGCCCCTCCATGCGGGCAACCTCGGCGCCGACCAGCGCCGTGCGACTGCCGAAATTCTCCGGGCAATGATGGGCCCATATCTGCAGTTGTCGATGATGTGCCGCCAGCGCCTCCAGATGCATGGGACGCTCCTCGGCAGGTATCGCATCGCAGTGCGCTGCGCGCGCAAGCGCGGAGTAGAAGCGGTATTCAGCCACCTCAAAGAATGAGGGGGAGGTCCACAGCAGCTGTTGCGCCCGCAACTCGGCATCGATTGCGGAAACATAGTCACCCGCATGAAAGCGCGCCTGGAGTTTGCGGATCCAATACCAGCAGGCGGGCAATGCGAGGCGTGAATCGGCCTCGAAATGCTGCTCGAAGCGCGTTTCATCGAACTGCGCATCGTTGAAGGAATTGAACGTCGGCTTGAGACCCCGCAGGGTGCGTATCAACTGCAACTGGCTGGTGATGATGTCGATCACGAGGCCAAAGCGTATTTTGCGCGCGAATTCGAGTCCGGCCTCGGCCTCCCGCTGGATGTCCGGCAGGGGCTCGCCGGAGGCGAGCAGGTTGGTGATCAGATTGTTGCAGCTATAGGCGGCAAAGGTGAGGTCGCCGATCTCGTTCGCCGTGTTGAAGGCGCGCCGCACCAGCGGGCGGCCGATGCGCAAATGTTTCGTCCAGGGATTGACGAGATTTCCGAAGGACATGTAGACGCGGGCTCTGAAGCGAGCCAGGCCACGTTGTTCCACCAGCTCGAATCCGAGCTGACCGAAGCGGAACGCAGTCGGATAATCGTTGAAGTGTGGGCCCACGATCATGCCGAGCCAGACATACGCGAAGCAGGAGGCGCTGCTATTGCCGTGCTCCAGACTGATGTTCGCCATGCGGCACAGGACCAGACAAAGCAGGTTGTGGTCGGTGAAGAGAGCCGGCGTGACCACCTGGGCGAGTACATCCAGGGTGCTGCGCCACACCGGGTCGCTAATGAGCGGCAGGTCCACCAGGGCCTCGACGCCGCGGCTGCCGATGCGTCGCCAGATTTCGTCGTACTCTGCCTGCACCTGCTCCTCGGTGGGATGCGGCGACCACTGCACGCCGATTCCCCGCAGATAATCCAGGCAAAGCTCGACACCGCGGTCGCTGCGGTCCAAGGTTGTATACAGTTCCAGTCGCACGCACGCTACTGCGGCACTGTCAATCAGCGTAGCGGCACGTGCCGCGAGCGTGGCCAGCCGATTCTCGGCGGCCGGCAAGTGGCCGCTCAGGACTTCGCACTCGGCGCGGTGGAACTCCAGAGCAAAAATTATCGGATAGCGCCGCTCCCAGGCATCCTCACTCAGCAGTGCCTGCCCGGCCGCAAAATAAGTGAGTGCCGCGGCATAGGCGGTTGAGGTCTTGGCCCGCTCGCCCGCAATGAGGTTCAGCTCTGCGACCTGTTCGCGCTCCTGCGGGTCGGTGATGAGCTGTGCACCCCGATTCAGCTGATTGACGATATCGAAAATGCTGTCCTTGATTTTCTCCTTGGCCGTGCGGCCGGCGAACAGTCTGCCGATGCGCAGATGGATCGCGGGTCGATCATCGGGAGGAATGAGGCTATATGCGGCCTCCTGAACGCGGTCATGAAGGAAGGCGTAGCTGCCATCCTGGCGAAGGATCAGACCGGTCCGGACCGCGTCCCAGAATGCCGCATGAATCTCCTGCTCCGGCAGCCCGTGTACCAGCACCAAGGTGCCAATCTCCGCCACATTCCCCAGACACGCGAGCTGCTTCAATCGCTCCTGCGTTGCCTCGGGTAGCCGCTGCAGCTTTGCGACCATGAGATCCACCACATTGTCGGTGTAGCCTTTGGCACGGATGCGCGGCAGATCCCAGATCCAGTCGGCGCCCCCGGAGCCTTCATCCGCAGTAAAGCGCAGCAGCCCCTCCTCAGCCAGTGCCGTAAGGAACTGGATCGCGAAAAACGGATTCCCCAGTGTCTTGTCGTACACGAGCCGGGCCAGAGGACTTGCCCGGGCGGGCTCGCAATGCAGCGTGTCAGCGACGAAATGCGTTACATCGTCCAGCGAGAGGGGCGCGAGAACGATGTCGTGTACCGCAGCGTCGGTGCCGCGGATGGCGGCCAGCGTCTGCATAAGAGGTTGCGATGCGCTGACTTCGCTGTCGCGGAATGCGCCGATCATGAGCAGATGCCGGACATCCGGGTGCGTGATCAGGTGCTCGATGAGCTTGAGGGTCGCCGCGTCCAGCCACTGCAGATCATCGAGGAAGATGGCGAGTGGATGCTCCTTGCGGGCAAATACGCCCAGAAAAGATCGGAACACCAGGTGGAAGCGGCTCTCGGCATCTGTTGCCGAAAGCTCCGCGACCGGCGGTTGTTTGCCGATCACAATCTCGAGCTCCGGGATCAGGTTGACGATGAGCTGGCCATTCGGGCCAACCGCTTTGCGTATCGCACCCCGCCAGCCTTCGACCTCCGCTTCACCCGCGCTGAGGATTTGTCGAACGAGGGCCTTGAACGCTTGCGCGAGCGGCGCATACGGAATATCCCGCTTGTACTGGTCGAACTTGCCCGAAATGAAAATTCCGCGCGGCAGGACTATCGCCTTGTGCAGCTCGTGCACGACGGAAGACTTGCCGATCCCGGAGTAGCCGGACACGAGGACCAGAACCGGCGTACCCGAGCTGACCACCTGCTCGAACGCGGCGAGCAGGGCCTTGCTTTCCTGATCCCGACCGTAGAGTTTCTCCGGCATCAGCAGTCGGTCAGACTTGTCGTACGCGCCGAGGGTGAACGCCGGGATGCTTTGCGCGGCTTCCCATTCGGCCAGACAGCGCTTGAGGTCGGCTTCAACTCCGGCCGCGGTCTGATAACGCTCCTCGGCGGTCTTGGCGAGGAGCCGCAGGATAATGTCAGAAACGGGAGCCGGGACGCCCTTTAGCCGCTGGCTCGGCAGCACGGGATGTCTGGCGATGTGGCAGTGCACCCACTCCATGGGATCGGAGGCGGTGAACGGCAGAACGCCGGTGAGCATTTGATAGAGCGTGATGCCAAGCGAATACAGATCGCTGCGCGAATCGATCGAACGATTCATCCGCCCGGTCTGTTCCGGGGCCATGTAGGCGAGCGTTCCGGCCAGAATGGCGGGTGGTTCGGGTGCCTGGCGCTCGCGCGGCAGCAGTGATGCGATGCCGAAGCCCGTCAGCCATACCCTGCCGGTCGCAGCGTCGACGAGGGCGCTGGCGGGTTTGATGTCTTTGTGAATGAGTCCTTGCTTGTGTACTCGGCCAAGGGCGGCTGCCAGACCGATGGCGAGCCGGAAAAATTGGCGCAACTGCATCGGTGCACCGATGAGTCGGTCCAGTGGCTCGCCGCCCGGGTCTTCGAGCAGGAGCACGGGACGCCCCTGGTGCCGCGCCAGGGCGAGCGGCCGAACCGCCCAGCCCGAGTCCAGCTCGGCGCGCAGTGAATACTCGTGTTCCAAGCGACGCAGGCTCAGCGGGGCGGTGTGATCCCGTAGCGGAGCGACCACGAGCGTGGGCTGCAGGCTCCCACCGTTTGAGTTCCGGCACTGGGCACGGTAGAGAACGAACTCGCCATCCTGGTGGAGCGTTTGGCGGGGCGCATCCGCAAGTTCCAGCGCGCTGGCTTGCCACGTCGACTCCATGCGGCCCCTCCGAAAATGACCGTCACCGGGACTACGATACTATGCGCCCCCGAGTTGCGACAGATAGGCGGCCGCGGCCCGGATCTGGCTCTCGTCCATCGTTGCGGCGACGGCGGTCATCGTGCCCGGTTGCGGGGCCGCATTGCGGGCGCGGGCTTGGAATTCGTGAATCCGGTCGATGACGAACTGCGCGGGCTCTCCGGCGATTCGCGGATAGCGCGCACCATTGCCCACTCCTTGCGCAGCGTGGCAGCTGAAGCAGGCGGTGACATTGGTCGCGCCCATCTCGGCAAGTTGTTTACCGGCTGACCGCAGCAGCGGCGAGGAGGCAGCGCCGGCCGCAGTAACTGGCACTTCCTGGTGCGCAAAATAGTCGGCGAGCGCGCGCATGCGCGCATCGCTGAGGCCTGCGGCGACCGGCTGCATGATCGGACTCTTGCGGGTTCCGGCCTTGAACATTGCCAGGGCGTGGGCCATGTAGTCCGCGTTCTGACCCGCGAGGCGCGGCACCCCGGCCGGCGTACCCTGGCCGCGTACTCCATGACACGCGATACACAGGGTCGCCTCGGGCTGCACTGCCGCGGATGGGTGGGCGCAAAGCGCAAACGGCGCCAGGAGCAAAGTGGCGCAAGCGAGCGCAATTGCCGCGGTGCTCCTACCCATGATGGTTTGCATCGGCTGGCCCGCTGATCTTCGCCGTCGTGGAGTCCTCCCAGCCACCGCCAAGCGCGCGAATCAGATCGACGCTGGCAAGCAGTTGCAGAGTGTCGAGGTTGAGTGCTTCCAGCTGAGTCTGCAGCAAGGCTGTCTGAGAGGTGACCACCGTCAGATAATCGGTCGCACCCTTGACGTACAGCGCCATGGAGAGGTCCAGGGTCCGCTGGGCCGCCTGCACGGCGGCTTTCTCGTCGGTGTCGGCGTCGTGGTAATGATTGAGTGTGGCCAGGCTGTCTTCGACCTGCTGGAACGCGCCGACGACGACACTGCGGTAGCTTGCCGCGGAGGCATCGAACTCGGCACGCGCCTGGGCAACCTGGGCGCGGCGCAGGCCACCATCAAACAAGGTGAGCAGGGCGTTCGGTCCGATCGCCCAGAAGGAGCTCGGCGCCGTGAGCCAGTTGGAGACGCTGGTGCTTTGATAGCCGCCCTGGCCACCGAGCGTGAGCGAAGGAAAATACGCCGCACGCGCAACCCCGATGTTCGCGTTGGTCGCGATCATGCGGCGCTGGGCGGCCGCGATATCCGGGCGGCGCTGCAACAAGGTGGCCGGAACGCCGCTCGGAATCTGCGGCAGTTTGATGTCCACGAGTTGTGCACTGATCGAAAAGGTTGAGGCGGAGACGCCCAGCAGCGCGGCGATGGCGTGCTCCATCAGCGCGCGCTGCGCGACCGTCTGCGCGGCCTGGGAACGCGCGGCGTCCAGCTGGGTCTGCGCCTGTGAAACGTCGAGGCCTGGCGCAATGCCGGCATCGTGGCGCTGAGCGGTGAGGCTCAGGGCACGCGCATAGGCGCTCACGGCCTGGTTGAGGATTGCGTTGTTGCGGTCCAGGCTGCGCAGCTGAATGTAATCCTGGACCAGCTGCGCAATCAGCGAGAGGCGGGCATTTTCCAGATCGGCAGCGGACGCCGCGGCATTGGCCTCGCCGGCGGTGACCTCATTGCGTACTCGTCCCCACAGGTCGAGCTCATAGGTAGCGCTGCCGCCTACCGTGTCAGCGTTGTAGTAGGTCGGCGTCGTCGGGCCTCGCAGCGGTGCATTCACGGATTCGCGATTGCGCTCGGCACTCGCGCTCAGCCCCAGGGTCGGAAACAGTCCGGCGCGCGCCTGGTCGCTGAGTGCCCGTGCCTGGGCATAATTGGCCAGCGCGCCGGCCAACGTCGGGTTGCCCGCGATCAGCCTTTCCTCCAGTCCGTTGAGCTCGGCGCTGTCATAGAACGTCCACCAGCTATCCCGGGGCAGGCGGTCGGCGGGCTGCGCCGGCGTCCAGGGTCCAAGCTCCTGATACGCGGTGCCAGTCGGGATCACCGGCGTCTTGAGCGGTGGCGCCAGCGAGCATGCGCCCAGCAGCAAGCTGAGCGCAGCGGAACACCATCGCATGCGCTTAGCTTCTGGCACTTTCATGCCTCTGGCGCGCGGTGGCGACCACGCCCGTCGCCGGCCTGCCGGCGAGGTGGACCGCGGTGCCGGTTACGATACCGTCGGGCGGGTTCTCGATTACCAGATCACTGGGAACAAGGCCCGAGGAAAGTTCGACGACGGCGCCCAGATCGCGTTGGATCGACACGGGTTTGAGCACGACCCGGCCATCGGTGCCTACGGTGGCAACGGAGAGCCCGTTGGAGTCGAATATCAGTGCGCTGGAGGGAATGCTCAATGCGTGCGGCGCGCTGGTCATCTGCAGCTGGATGCTCGCGAAATCTCCGGGCATCAGCTCTCCGGTTCGGTTGTCGACGATGAGCTGCATCAGGGTCGTGCCGCTGCTTGGATTGACTGCCTGAGCCGAGGCCTCGACCGTGCCGCAATAGGTCTTACCGGGATGCTCCGGCACGGTAATCGTGGCAGCAGTTCCCGGCGGGACGTTCGGTACAAAATTCTGCGGGACATTTACATAGACCCGCAGTTTGCTGGTCTCGGACACGACGAACAGTTCCGCACCTCCGGCAGCCCCGACGTTGATGAGGGCGCCGATATCCGTATCGCGCGCCGTGACGATGCCGTCGAACGGCGAGACCAGGCGCTTGAAGCCTTCTTCGGCGACCAGGCGATCAACGTCTGCCTGTGCCGCCCGCACCTGCGCAATGTCGGCGTTCCAGGTGAAGGTGCGCTGGTCGACGTCTTCCTTGGCAACGGCATCGGTGCCGGCCAGGGACTGCCAGCGCTCGGCGCCGATCTGCGCCAACTTCGCGTTGGCCTGCGCAACGCTGAGGCTGGCTCGGGACTGGACGAGTTGCTGATCCAGATCCGGCGTATCGATTTCGCCGAGTACGTCGCCGGCCTTGACCCTGCCGCCGATATCGTACTTCCAGCTCTTCAGATAGCCCGGCACGCGCGCGTAGATGGGCGCACGAATATAGGCTTCGAGGCGTCCGGGCAGTTCAAGAGTCGCATGATTCGCGACCGCGGACGGCGCTACGACGGCAACGGTAGGCACCGCCTGCTCGGTCGCCAGTTGGTGCAGGCGCGCTTCCTGCGCGGCGCGGGAGACCAGGCCAAACGCGACCAGGCTGATCGCGGCGACTACGAATGCGAGGCCGAGCAGCCGCAGGCGGCGGGTGGGCGGGTGGCGAGCAGTTGAATCAGGCCCGGACATGGTTCGCTCCGATACCGGCTTGCGGCATTGGTTTTATTCCGTGCCGGTGAACGATGCTGAATATCACCGGGACAAAGAACAGTGTTGAGACAGTGGCGAAGATCAGACCACCGATCACGGCGCGGCCGAGCGGTGCGTTCTGCTCCCCGCCCTCGCCGAGCCCGAGTGCCATCGGCAGCATACCGATCACCATGGCCAGCGCCGTCATCAGCACGGGACGCAATCGCACGAAGCCTGCTTCCAGCGCAGCTTGTGTCGCATCACCGACCGCGTTGAGCCGCTCGCGCGCAAAACTGATCATCAGCACGCTGTTGGCGGTGGCCACGCCCATGCACATGATCGCGCCCGTAAGGGCCGGTACCGAGAGGGTCGTGTGCGTGACGAACAGCATCCAGATGATGCCCGCGAGGGCCGCAGGCAGCGCGGTGATGATGATGAAGGGGTCGCTCCATGACTGGAAATTCACCACGATCACAAAATAGACCAGGACGATTGCGCCCAGCAGACCGAACAGCAGGCCGGTGTAGGCGCTGTACATGGTTGCGGTCTGGCCGACCAGGGCGATGATGGATCCCTTCGGCTTGGTCTTGTCGTTCTGCGCCATGATGTTGCGGATATCCTTCGATACCGCGCCCAGATCGCGCCCCTGCGTCGTTGCGTAAATATCCACCATCGGGGATATGTCGTACTGCGACACGACGGCGTCGCTGTAGCGGCGATGGAAGTCGGCGATGCCGCCGAGCACGGTAGTGGGTGCACCGGCCGTGTTGATGGGCAGATTCTGCAGCTCCGGCAGCGTGTCGATCCGGTATTGCGGCGTCTGCAGGGCGATCGGATAGGTGACGCCGTTCGCCTCGTTGAGCCAGTATGTGGGAGCGACCTGGCTCGAGCTGTCCAGGTTGACGACCAGACTGTCGGTCACGTCGGCCGCGGTCACGCCGGTGTATTGGGCGCGCGTGCGGTCGATGTTGACATCAATCGTGGGCAATGCGGTCGACTGCTGGATGCGCGCGTCGACCACCCCGGAGACCCCACGGATCTGCGTCAGCAGCCGATTGGCATAAGCATAGTCCGCCTTCAGATCGTTGCCGCGAATCTGCAGGTCAATCGGTGCGGGGGCGCCGAAGTTCAGAATCTGACTGACGATGTCGGCAGGCAGAAAGGCAAAGGTCATATCGGGGAATTCGCGCGGCAGCCGCTTGCGCAGCGCACTGACATAGCTGGCGGTCGGCGCATGGTCGGGCCGGAGCGAAATCTGGATGTCACCGTCCGACTCGCCGATGGTACCGGTGTTGTTGTAGATGGTATTGATCGATGAAAGATAGGTGCCGATGTTGTCCACGACAGCAGTCATCTCCACAGGCGGGATCACCCGACGAATCGCCTGTTCCACATCGGCAAAGCGCGCAGCGGTGTCTTCGATGCGCATGCCGACCGGCGCACGCGCATGCAGCAACAGCTGACCGCCGTCGACCTCCGGGAAGAAATTGCGACCGAGAAACGGCGCGAGGAACAGCGACAGCACGATGAAGCCGAGAAAGCCGCCGACAAATCGCCCGCGATGTGCGATGGCCAGGGCGAGCAGATCCCGATACCCGGCGCGCATGCTTTCAAAGCGGGCCTCGAAGCCGTGTTGGAAGCGCAGCAGCGGATTGCGGGAGCTGGTCTCATGCGCCACGTGCGTGCGCAGCAGATACTTCGCCATGGTGGGCACCAGCGTGCGCGACAGCAGGAACGAGAAGACCATGGCGAACATGACGCTTTCGGCCATGGGCACGAACAGAAAGCGCGCCACGCCGCTCAGGAAGAACATCGGGACGAATACGATGCAGATGCACAGCAGTGAAACAAAGGCGGGAACGACGATCTGCGAGGCGCCGTCAAGGATCGCCGTTTCGACCTCCTTGCCCTGCTCGAGATGGAAGTTGATGCTCTCGATGGTCACGGTAGCCTCATCCACCAGTATGCCAACGGCCAGCGCCAGACCCCCGAGCGTCATGATGTTGAGGGTCTCGCCGAGCATGTAGAGCACGGCAATTGCGCCGAGTATCGACAGCGGAATCGAGGTAGTGACGATCAGCGTCGAGCGTGCGCTGCCGAGGAATAGCAGGATCATCAGGCTGGTCAGGGCCGCGGCAATCACGCCTTCGCGGATCACACCGTCAATCGAGGCGCGCACGAAGACCGACTGGTCGCCGATTGGCTTGGTTTCGAGACTGTCCGGCAGCGATGGCTTGATGACCTGGAGCATCTTCTTGATGCCGCTGACGATATCGAGCGTCGAGGTCGTGCCGTTCTTGAACACGCTCAGCAGCACCGAGCGGTTGCCGTCGACGTGCACGATATTGGTCTGAACCGCATTGCCGTTGTGAACCTGGGCGACATCGTGCATGTACACCATGGCACCGCCGACGCTCTTGATCGGTAGATCTGCCAGGGCGGCGATGCTTGACGGGGCGCTGTTTACGTTGATGGTGTATTCGAACTTCCCGATCTTCTCGGTGCCAACCGGAGTGATGAGATTCTGCGCAGCCAGCGCGTTGGCGACGTCAAGTCCGGTCAGCCCGCGTGACTGCAGCGCCGCGGTATCAAGATCGAACATCACTTGGGGCGTCTTGCCACCGAATGGGTACGGTATGCCGGCGCCCTGCACCGTAACCAGCCGCGGACGCACGAAGTTCAGTCCGAGATCCGCGAGGTTCTGCTCGGTCAACCCCTGGCCCGACAGCGCCAGCTGGATGATCGGCACCGTGGAGGCGGTGTAGTTGATGATCAGCGGAGGCGTGGTACCGACCGGCATCTGTTTGAGCAAGGTCTGCGAGATCGCGGTTACCTGCGCATTGGCGGTGGCGATATTCGCGGTCGGGTGGAAGAAGATCTTGACGATGCCGTAGGTCGTGTAGGAATTGGCCTCGACGTGCTCGATGTCGTTGACGGTCGTCGTGAGGGCCCGTTCGAATGGAGTAATGATGCGACCCGCCATATCGTCCGGCGGCAGGCCCTGGTATTGGAAGGCGACCGCGATGATCGGAATGTTGATGTTGGGGAAGATATCGACGGGCATGCGCAGCGCCGCAAGCGTGCCGAGCAGGAATATGAGCAGGGCGGCTACGACGAACGTATAGGGCCGGTGCAGAGCGATTCGGACGATGGCGAGCATTCAAACCCCCGAAATACCTGGGCTGGCGATTCAGCCCGCAGGCGAAGTTGACGGTGGGGCGCCAACGTGGCGTTCGCCCGCATCCTGGCCAGCCAGACCGCCGATGGCCGACCAGTCAAGGGCGCCGCCGCCCTGGGCAAATAGCCGCAGGAACCGATCGCGCAACAGGCTGGCCAGTGGCATTGGTACGCGCAGACTTTCCGCTGCCGCGAGGTTGAGCTGTATGTCCTTGTAGCCAAGCGGCGCGGCGAAGGCGGCCGGCTCGAACGCGCCCTCGGCAATCAGCGCGCCATAGATGCCGTAGGCGGGTGCGGGGAAGATCGTCGAGGCGAGGAAATCCACGTAGGTCCGCCGCTCGATGCCGGCTTTGCCGATCAGCGCGATCGCTTCACCCAACGCCTCGATGACCGTGGCGATCAGGAAATTGCCGCTGAGCTTGACCAGATTGGCAGCGGAGGGCTCCGCGCCAAGTCTCGTGGTCTTCTGTCCCAGCGAAGCAAACAGCGGCATGCACGCATCGATGGTGGCGGGATCGCCCGCCGCAGCGATGAAGAGCTTGGCGGCGGCGGCCATATCGGGCCGGCCGAACACCGGGGCAGCGATGTAACGCTGCCCGGCTTCCAGATGCGCCTGCGTCAGCCGCTTCGAGAGCGCGATGCTGATCGTGCTCATGGAGATGTGAATGGCATTCTTGGCCAGGTTTGCGAGCAGTCCGTACTTGGCGAACACCACGTCCGCAACCGCACTGTCGTCCGCAAGCATCGTGATCACGACCTCGCCGCGGCAGGCGTCGGCAACCACTGTGGCCTCATGTGCGCCCAACTTCACCAGCGGGGCGCGTCTGTCGGGATTGCGGTTGAATACGGTGACGTCATGCCCCGCCTTGAGCAGGTTGGCCACCATGGCCGATCCCATATGGCCTAAGCCGATAAATCCGATCTTCATGTCCAGCACTCCCGGGTTCCGCCTGTGCGGCGCCGTTGCGTATGAGTTCGATGGATGTAGCCTGTGCGCGACAGGTGTCCTGGGGATTTCAGGTCAGTCGCGATCCGTTACGCGTGAAACAGGGCGGTGAGTGCCCGCAACGGCAAGCGCAGTGGCTGCCGTATCTGCGCGCTGCGGCTGACACCGCAGACACACCAATTGCAGAAATGTTCACAGTTGTTGGTTAAAAGACGGTAATCATCTTCTCCGAGGCGCGAGCGCGCGCGGCGCACGATCTCCTCGGGTGAATACGCAGGGGTACCGTGTTCAACGACGCGTATGGCGTTGCCGTGGCCAAATCGAAGCAGGGACACCTCCTCGACGGGCCCGCATTGCCACAGGCCTCCGGACAGGCCGGCATAGTGCACGACCCGACCACCGCCGATGTAGACACCGTGATGGCTGTAACCGTGGCGCATGGTGGCAAGATGAGCGCCGCGGGGCGGCTCACCTCCAAGGCCGAATGACGACCACGGTTCCTGGCTGGCGTCGCTCATCACTGCGCGTCCTTCCCTGCGGCCGGCGTCGCGCGCGACTGGTGACTGAGGCCCCAGATGTAGGCCGCGACCGCCGACACCTGAGCAGGGGTCAGTTGCGCCCCGCCCATGGGTGGCATGGGGGCGCGATACTGTTTGGGTTGCGGCACGCCCGCGGTGATCGTCTTCGTGATCGCGGCGTAGCTGCCATCTCCCCACAGCCAGTGCGTCTGGGTCAGGTCAGGACCCAGAGGCGTGCCGGTCGCGGCCGCACCGTGGCAACCCGTGCAGGTCGCCGCGGCGACCTGACCTTGGAATATGCGCGCACCGAGCGCCACCATCTGTTTCGTTGCCCCTGCCGGAACGGGCAGTGCGGCTATTTCGGCCGACGCACCGGCGTTCGGATGAGTGCCTTCCGGAGGTTTGGCGTCGTTCATCCCGATCGCACCGGCCGGTGCTGATGCACTTGGACAAGGCGTGACGGTCGCCGCGTCGCCGCCAGCGCCCGCACCGCCTCGATACACGATGCGATAGATGCGGCCACGCACATCATCGGCGACAAACAGGGAGCCGTCGGGCGCGACTGCCACGCCGGAGGGCCGATGCCTGGCCTGATCGGGCGAGGCTACGGCCCCGGCAAAACCATCGGCGAATATCTCGCACTGACCCGAGGCCCGATCGCCGCTCAAGGCTTGGAAAACGATGTTGTAGCCGCTTTGGGGGTAGGGCGCCCGATCCCATGAACCATGAAAGGCAATGAACACGCCCTGACGGTAGCGAGCGGGGAATTGCGCCTTGTCGTACAGCGCCATTGCGTTGGGTGCCCAATGGGCAGGAAACGCGGCGATCGGCGCGCCCTTGGTGCTGCAGGCACCGACTTTCTTGCCGCCGTCGCCCCCGAACTCGGGCGCCAGCACCAATTTGCGCTGAATTCCGTCGTAGTAGCACTCCGGCCAGCCGTAGTCGCCCCCCTGCTTCAGGAGCAGCAGCTCCTCGGCGGGAAGCGTGGCTTCCTCTTCGGGTTTGTACAGATTCGGCCAGTTGGCATGCAGTTGGTCGCGTCCATGTTGCGTGACAAACATGTGTCCGGCGCCGTCGATCGCGAACCCTTCGGCATTGCGGATGCCGGTGGCAAAGCGCCCGGCTGGCGAGAATGTCTGATTCGACCCCTTTGCGTCATAGCGCCAGATCCCGCCGCGCGTTTGCAGCTCCGTGCACGGCTGGATGCCCGGTGAATTCGGGATGCGATTCTGTACCTGGCAGGCATTGGTCGCCGTGGCGACGTCTATATACAATGAGCCGTCGCGATCGATCGCGAAGGGATGCATGGGATGGTCGCCGCCCAGTGGCAGCCCCGTTACGACGGGCACGGCGGGACCGCTCGGCACGATCGATCCGTTCGGCAGCGCGTAGCGGACGATCTTGTCGTTGATCTCCGCATATAACGCGCCTCCGTAGAGCCCAATCCCGGTTCCCCCCGCGCCGCCGCTGTGCACGGTTTCACCGAAGCGTTCCTGTACATCCGCCTTGCCGCTACCGGTCGTATCCCGCAGCGCAACCAGGAAACCGCCGGCATGTGGCGTGTCGTTACCGTAATAGCGACCCGACCAGGTATTCACGTAGACCACGCCGTTGGCGGCGACCACCAATTGTCGGGCGTGCCCGATGCCGTCGGCGAAAATCGTGGCGCAAAACCCTGCCGGTAACTTCAGCCCGGCGTCATCGCGTGGGCAAGCTGAGAATGCCGCGTGGCAGGCACTCACGGTGGCGATCACGGACCAAAGCGTTCGGGACCGATGGGGTAAGAACATAGCGCTGCCTCCTGAACCTGTTTGATCGGCAAGCTAACAGGGCGGCCGCTACAGCCAATGTCGAAGGGATTACCAATGAAATCCCCGGGGATCGGAGTCCTTTTCAGCTGAAATCGACGCACGGCGACGCTCAGGGTCGCCATCGTTACAGCCGTAATGCTGTGGGCCTTGACCTGAAATCGAGCCAGAACGCGGGCGGCGCCAGATGTGTTAGATTTATGCAAACGGTGACAGTCATGCCCGAATCGAGCCCTCACCATCACATACTCGTCGTCGATGACGACGCCAGCATCCGCAATCTCCTGACGGAATATTTCACGGAGAACGAATTCCGCGTCAGCACCGCGGAGACGGGTGCCGGCATGTCCGCGATTCTGGCCGATGCGGCGATCGATCTCGTTGTCTTGGACTTGCGCTTGGCCGGAGAGGATGGCATGGCCATTGCGCGTGCCCTTCGCGGCCAGTCTTCGATTCCGGTCATCATGCTGACCGGAGTTCGCGATGAAGCCGATCGCGTCATGGGGCTCGAGATTGGCGCCGACGACTATCTGACCAAGCCATTCAGTCCGCGCGAGCTGCTGGCACGCATCCGCACCGTGCTGCGGCGCGCCCGGGCGGCGGCACCGGCGCAGGCCCGCAGTGCGGAAATTCGCGCCTTTCGTTTCACCGGATTCGAGCTCAACCTGCGCACGCGCCGGCTTGCCAGGACAGACGGGACCAGGGTCGACCTCACCAACGGCGAATTCAACCTGCTTGCGGCACTGCTTGCATCACCGCAGCGCGTCTTGACCCGGGACCAGCTGATCGAGGCGAGCCGCGTCTATGAGAACGAAGTGTACGACCGTGCCATTGATGTGCAGATTCTGCGCTTGCGCCGCAAGATAGAGCCGGACTCCTCGCAACCCACATTTATTCTCACGGAGCGCGGCGTCGGGTATTCGTTCAACGCACCCGTCGAATGCGTCTATTGAGCAGCGGCATCCTGGGTTGCCAAACTACCAATGGCGGACCAATCAAGTTGGGCGCCACCCTCGGCGAACAGGCGCACAAATCTATCGTGCAATAGACTTGCCAGCGGCATCGGCACGCGAAGACTCTCGGCCGCGGCCAGCGCGAGGCGAATGTCCTTGTATCCGAGTGGCGCGGCGAAGGCCGCTGGCTCAAACGTGCCATCGGCGATGAGGGGGCCGAAGATCTTAAAAGCCGGGGCCGTGAAAACTGTGGACGTAAGCACATCGACGTAGGCTCGCCGATCCAGGCCGGCCTTGCCGACCAGCGCGACGGCCTCGCCCAAAGACTCGATGACGGCCGCCTGCAGAAAGTTGGCAGTAAGCTTCACGAGATTCGCCGCGAAGGGCTCCGACCCCAGGTTCGACGTCTTCTGCCCCATTGCGTCGAACAATGACTTGCAGGCATCGACGGTAGCCGGATCGCCTGCGGCCAGGATAAAAAGCTTCGCTGCGGCAGCCATATCCGGGCGCCCCATAACGGTCGCCGCGATGTAGCGCTGTCCGGCTTCGATATGCGCTTGCGCCAAGCGCTTTGAGAGCGCGACGCTGATCGTGCTCATAGAAATGTGTATCGCGCCCTTTGCAAGATGTGTAATCAGGCCGTCGCGTGCCAACACGATATCGGCGACCGCCATGTCGTCCGCGAGCATCGTGATCACGGCGTCCCCGTGACAGGCGTCGGCAATATTGGCCGCCTCGTGCGCGCCAAGCGCCAGGAGCGGGCGGCTCTTGCCGGGGCTACGGTTGAATACGGTGACCTCGTGCCCCGCCTTGAGCAAGTTGCTCGCCATCGCCGAGCCCATCCGGCCCAGGCCAACGAATCCAGTCTTCATGTGCGAATCTCCCGCAATCCCTTGCTTGAGTGTCCGTAGGGTGGTGAGCATCGCGCGCCTGCTGAGTTACAGTGAAATTTCGCCTCCCGCGGGCCGCATTTCAACCGCAATTGAGCTCGGGCGGCCTTTGCAACGCGTTTCCCCTGTAACCGGCGATGCCGTCCTCGGCAACCGACGGGAAACGTGTACGCCGCACACTACTTCCGATGGTTCGGGTGCGGTCAACGCAGGAGTTATTCAATGGAAACGATCGACATCGGGGGTCTTCCGCTCCCGGCTTCACGAATCGGCTTGGGGACTTGGGCAATCGGCGGATGGATGTGGGGCGGCAGCAACGCCTGGGAGGCCGTCCGTACGATTCAAACGGCCGTGGATCAGGGAATCAATCTCATCGACACGGCGCCCGTTTATGGCTTCGGCCGATCTGAAGAGTTGGTGGGACGGGCGCTGCAGACAGGCGGCCGACGCGCCCACACGATCATCGCCACCAAAGTGGGCGTCGAGTGGATCGATGGGCAGATCTACCGCAATGCCAGCCCGCAGCGGATACGCCAGGAAGTGGAGGATTCGTTGCGCCGGCTGCGCACGGATTACATTGATCTGTACCAGGTGCACTGGCCGGACCCGTCAGTGCCGATCGAGGAGACCGCGACTGCGATGGGCAAGCTGCTGATGGAGGGCAAAATCCGCGCAATCGGAGTCAGTAACTACAACGCCGAGCAGCTTGCTCGGTTTCAGATGGTGGCGCCGGTCCATACCGTGCAGCCGCCCTACAACCTGTTCGAGCGGGCCGCCGAGCGCTCGATCATGGCCTTCGCGGAGTCTCAGGCCATGACGATTCTCGCTTACGGGTCGCTGTGCCGTGGGCTGCTGACCGGAGCGATCAATAGCGCGACGAGCTTTCCGGCCGATGACCTGCGCACGCTGGATCCGAAGTTCCAGCACCCCCGGCGCGGTCAGTACCTGGCGGCGGTGGGCGAACTCGAAGAGCTCGCCAAATCTCGCTATGGCAAATCTGTCCTCGCTCTTGCGATCCGCTGGGTGCTGGACCGCGGCAGCACCATCGCGCTGTGGGGCGCGCGACACCCGCAGCAACTTGCGCCCGTTCGGGACGTGCTGGGGTGGCACATCGATCGCCAGACAATGGACAGAATCGACCAGATCCTGACTGAGACTATCCGCGATCCGGTGGGACCGGAATTCATGGCGCCGACGCAAGTACCTGAAGTTCGATCCGGTGTTGGCAAGACTCAACCGCAGGCGGCGGCGGCAATGTAAGGCTGCAACAGCCTTCAGGGAAGGGTACTTGAATGAGGATCTCCATTCCGGACACGCTGACGTTCAACGGCGGCTATGTAGACACGGCGGGCTTCCTGGCCCTGCAGGGATTGTTTACGGCCCATGTCACCGGCAACTTCGTGACACTTGGCGCGAGCCTTGCGCAGGGATCATCCGGTGTCGCAAACAAGCTCCTCGCGCTGCCCGTATTCTGCATGGTCGTGCTACTGGTGCGCATTGTGAGCACGCGACCAGTGCAATCAGTCGCAATTACGTTGAATGCCCTGATTGGCGTCAAGGTGTTCCTTTTGGGTGTCGCTGCCGTGCTTGCACTCTTGCTGGGTCCGTTCCAAAACGCGGACAGCGTCTGGGGAATTGCCACCGGCATGACCCTGGTGGCAGGGATGGCGGTACAGAATGCCATCCACCGCGTGTTCTTTCCGAAGTCGCCGCCCACTACGTTGATGACGGGAAGTACGACACAGATCATGATGGATTTGGGTGACCTGCTGCGCGGCAGACTCCCCCCGGAAGATCGCGCCGCGACATGGGTCCGGTGCACCCGGCTCGCCAGAAGCGTGTGCATATTCGCGCTCGGCTGTGGCGTCTCCGCCCTTATCTATGCACGAGCGGGCACGGCAGTACTCGTAGCGCCGCCAGCGATTGCCGCACTGGCATTCCTTCC
>DATHOA010000160.1:0-5316 GCA_035485475.1 Steroidobacteraceae bacterium
ACTCGCGGTTCGCAGGCAGCGCGTCAGGACAAATGCCCAGCCCAGCGCTCGCAGGTACTCGGAACTGACGAGCGCCACGAGCGGCACGTGCATCCCGCTGGTTGCGGCGCACAACGCAATTGAGGAGCCGGCCTCTGCAAACAGCGCGACGGCAATGCCCGAGCCGAACAGACGCTGCCGCCAGAACGTCAGGCAAGCGCCGAGGAGTAACCCGAAAACAGCCGCAGAGATGGCATAGCCGACCATACACGCCGTTCTTTGTTGTGTGTTTTTCTATTATTAGGCGACCGGGACCAGTCTGCCGCAGATCGCGTGACGATGCTACCCAGCGCCTGTGATTCTAGACCTCACTGTGCGTGTACGTCATTTCAATCTGATTGCGCTGAGTACCAACATAACGCGTTGCCGTACCGGAACCGTTCCATTCCGGCCTTTCGGGCAGCTTTCCCGTCTATCGCACCGCACCATTGGTGTCGTGCAACTGTATTACGGTGTGCGCGCACTGGGGACCCAACGACCCGCCGTGCCGAATGTTTGAAGCGGCTGCGCAACACGACCTCAGCGGACATCATCTTCGCCAGCGCGGACGCTGGCAACGCCATGAACAACTGGCAGAACATAATGCTCGTGGGCGGAAGAATCGCCACAGCAACCACACCATCGCGATCAATGTCACAGCCGCCACCATCTCGAGCCGCTTCGCCGCGACGCTGACGGACGGTTCCAGCATGCACGCCGTGCCGTATAGGCAAGACGTAGACGATCTCATCACCCTCCGCCCAGATGGATCACACAGGAACTGCAAGCGAATTTTTCGATGGCCGGTGGCGGCCGAGAGGGCGAGAACGGTCAACTGCGGCCAATCGACTGGTCAAGCGGAACCGCCAAGAGCAGTCGTTCGTGCCCTGATGCTATGATTAACCCAGTTATTCGCCTTTCATGCTGACGTCCCCGTTGCCAATAGTAAGCACCATGAACGATCTCGCCAGGAGATCCCTCACTTCTTGCCCGCTATGCGGTCATATGCCTGCGCACATGATTGCATGAAGCACCTTGAATCTCTCGACGGTATCCGCGCCATCGCGATTGCAATGGTCATGTGCTACCACTTTGGCTACTTCGCGCCAGGGTGGATCGGTGTGCAACTCTTCTTCACACTTTCCGGCTATCTGATCACGGGCATCCTGCTACGAAACAAAAACAGGCCGTTGGGAGTATACCTCGGCACGTTCTTCTGGCATCGCGCGCTGCGTATTCTGCCGCTGCTCTGGTTCTTCCTCATAATCGCAGCGATCGTCTATGTCGCAACCGGTGTACCGACGACATTTCGGTCGGACTGGCCCTGGCTACTGGGATTCCTTGGAAATTTTGCGCGCCTGCGTTCGACCGACCTTGCCCCTCCTCTCGTACATATATGGTCATTAGCTGTTGAGCAACAGTTCTATCTCGTATGGCCCCTGGCCGTGTACTTCTTACCGACCACGTTATTTCGTAGATTCATCGTGTGTCTTCTACTCTTCACTCCCCTGGTGCGTCTGGCGGTTTTCCAGGCCACCGTACTCCTTGGCCATGATGCCGAGGTCGCTGGAAAGGTGGTTTATGTATTGCCGTTTACTCAGCTGGATGCGTTTGCGACGGGCGCGGCAATCGCCGTGTTTTCTCTGGAGCAACTGCCAAACTCCGGCCGGCGCTTCCTCGCAGCGCTGATCGCTACGGGTGCGCTCGGCGCCGCCGTGCTGGCTGCCGAAAATTACAGCGGACAAGGCGCGTTCGTCGGCAGCCTGGGTTACGCCATGTACTTGCTGCAGAGTCACGGCTACGTGTGGGGATATTCCATGTTGAACCTCCTCGCAATGCTTGCA
The DNA here is from genome assembly GCA_035485475.1 of Steroidobacteraceae bacterium. Classification (GTDB taxonomy): domain Bacteria; phylum Pseudomonadota; class Gammaproteobacteria; order Steroidobacterales; family Steroidobacteraceae; genus DAIDKA01. The sequence continues at coordinate 1,863 of DATHOA010000160.1, forward strand.
ATGATATGTGCGCTGCGTCGCGCTGCCTGGCTGCGGTTTTTGGAAAGCGCAACTTTGACATGGGTGGGCCGAATATCCTTCGGCATGTATGTTTATCACCTTCCGTTGTTGCTCGCGGGCGAGGCCGCAATGGCAAAGTTAGTGCCACACCCTGATGCGTTAATGAGAGCCGCATTCTTTGCAATTTGGATGTGTGCGGTATTGCTAGTTTCTACTCTCAGCTATCGCTGGATAGAAGCCCCTTTTCTGGCGATGAAGAATCGTGGCTGGATTGCCGAGGCGCTGCGTAATGTGCCGGGAAGCTCCGAACCGAGCAGGTGATGCCCCGGCTTTGGCGTTTCTCGCAGCCGCGCTACGGTTCTTGCGCACTGAGCCTTGGCATGCAGATCGATGAACATCGGATCGGAATCCTCAGGTGAGGACCCGCCGCATCGATACATCGGCGATGCGACGGCCTGCGATAACAACAAGGTCGCACTCACCGCGGCCCAGACGCCCGCGACCCGTCGCGCCGAATGTTTGAAGCGGCTGCGGAATACGACCTCGGCCGACATCACCATCGCCAGCGCGGAGGCTGGCAACGCCACGAACAACTGCCAGAACATAATGGTCGTGGGCGAGAGCGCAAAGCAGATCAGCGCCGCCCCGCAGGTGGCCGTGACATAGAAGCGCAGCCAGCTGCGCGGGCGGTACGGTGCGGCGCGGCGCGCCACGGACCTGCGCCAGGCGGTGCGGAAGAATCGCCACTGCAGCCACACCGTGACGATCAACGTCATACCCGCCAGCATCGCGAGCAGCTTCGCCACGACGCTGACGGGCGGCCCCAGCGTCGCGCCCAACACCGGTGTGAAATCCAGATCGTACATGCGCTCGACGAAGCTGAGGCTTGAAAGCTTCAGCCAATAGAGCACGCCGCGCAGCAGGGGAAAGACATAGACGATGCCGCGCAGCAGGAAGCCCTTGTCACCGGGCAACCACGCCGCATGCTGGCGCACGGCCGCAAACCAGGGCACCAGGCTTGCCACACTCACCGCCGCCCCCATGACAAATCCCGTCCAGCTCACCTTCAACCGGCCCGCGGCAAACAACAGCAGCGATAGAACGCACAGGATGAAACCCGAGGTGTGGATCTGCAGGCTCAACCCCAGCAGCAGGACATGCGCCGCCGTTGTCCAGATTTCGCGCTGCCGGGCCATGCGGTGCGCCGTGACCAGGTGCAGCACGGCGAACACGTACATGAAGTTCGCATCCCAGACGTGGGCCGCAAAGTACAGATGCCAGGGCGACAGCCACAGCAGCACGAGGAGCAGGTAGCGTCCGAGCTCGGTCAGCGCGGGCTTGAGGGTCCGGATCAGCAGCAGGAACGCCCCGGCGTGACACATTAATATGAATAGCGCGGGCGCCCGGTAGTCATTCCACAGGTACAGCGGGGCCGCGACCAGCACCCCCGCGAAACCTCCAGGCGAGAAGCCGCCTGCCGAGGTAATCATCCCGTGGGGCAACCAGATGTGATTGTGCGCAAGCTGCCAGCCAAGGTTAAGGAGCTGCGCCTGGTCTCCCGTGAGCTGCGAGTTCGCCACCATCAGCAACCCGATGCTCAGGCCCAGGACGAACCAGGAGATAAATTTGGCGCGCGCGCCACTGCGAACGGCCGCGCCACGCGTGGCCGCAATCACTGCCGGATACATCGAGTCCCCTCAGCTGCGAATTCTTGTTCTTTGGGCTGAAGATCAGCCGCCTAACCGATGTAATTGTAACTTATTATTACTAACTATAACTATTTTATGATATTCAGTCCCACTTTAAGCGCGGCGAAACCGACGGGCTGCCCCTCTTGTGGCGACGGTAAATAGCGACATGCTGCGTCACAGAGTGGCGATTTGTAGGCTCCGTCCTACATCCGCACTGACGAGCAGAACCCTATGCTTCAGCCTTATGCCGGCACCGAACTAGTGCGATTTGTTCTCGCATAGGGCCTCGGTCGCGCCTCAGTCTTGGTTGATTTCGGAGTGAACAATGCAGCCGCCGCAAGTGACCGCACGCACCCCCCGCAAAACCAATGGCAAACACCTGCCGGGCAGCCCGGAGCTGGACCTCAGCAAGCTGCTGCTGGCACTGCAAAGTGTTCGTGATGGGGATTTTTCGGTGCGCCTGGCGAGCGACCAGACGGGTCTGGCCGGCAAGGTGGCCGACACCTTCAATGAAATCGTCAGCGCCAACCATCGACTGGCGCGCGAGCTGGAGCGGGTTGGCCAGATCGTCGGCAAGGACGGCAAAACCCGCCACCGCATGTCGAGCGAGCGCCGCTCCGGCGCCTGGGGCGCGATGGAACAGTCGGTCAACACCCTGATCGATGACCTGTTGTGGCCGACGACCGAGGTGACCCGAACGATCTCCGCCGTCGCCAAGGGCGACCTGCAGCAGGCGATGAGCCTGGAAGTCGATGGCCGCGCCCTCAAGGGCGAATTCCTGCGTTCGGCGACCATCGTCAATACCATGATTGCGCAGATGAGCGCCTTTACCTCCGAGGTCACCCGCGTCGCGCGTGAGGTGGGCACCGAGGGCAAGTTGGGCGGTCAGGCTGCGGTGCACGGCGTCGCCGGCACCTGGAAGGATCTCACCGACAGCGTCAATTCCATGGCCAGCAATCTCACCGGCCAGGTGCGCAACATTTCCGAGGTCACCATCGCGGTCGCGAATGGCGATCTGTCCCGCAAGATCACGGTGGACGTGCGCGGTGAAATCCTGCAGCTGAAGGAAGCCATCAACACGATGGTCGATCAGTTGCGCTCGTTTGCCTCGGAAGTGACCCGGGTCGCGCGCGAAGTCGGTACCGAGGGCAAGCTCGGCGGCCAGGCCATCGTGTCGGGCGTCGCCGGCACCTGGAAGGACCTCACCGACTCGGTCAACGCCATGGCGACGAACCTCACCGGTCAGGTGCGCAACATCGCCGAGGTGACCACCGCGGTCGCCCGCGGCGACCTGTCGCGCAAGATCACGGTCGACGTGAAGGGCGAAATCCTCGAACTCAAGAACACCATCAATACCATGGTGGACCAGCTCAACAGCTTCGCGGCCGAAGTCACGCGCGTGGCCCGCGAGGTCGGCACCGAGGGCAAGCTCGGTGGCCAGGCAGTCGTCCCCGGCGTCGCCGGCACCTGGAAGGATCTCACCGACAACGTCAATTCGATGGCCGGCAACCTCACCGGCCAGGTGCGCAACATCGCCGAAGTGTCGACCGCTATCGCCAGCGGCGACCTGTCGCGCAAGATCACGGTGGACGTGCGCGGGGAGATCCTGCAGCTGAAGGAAACCATCAACACCATGGTGGACCAGCTCAACGCCTTCGCGGGCGAGGTGACCCGCGTCGCCCGTGAGGTCGGCACCGAAGGGCGGCTCGGCGGTCAGGCGCAGGTGCCCGGAGTCGCCGGCACCTGGAAGGACCTTACCGACA
>DATHOA010000161.1:0-14079 GCA_035485475.1 Steroidobacteraceae bacterium
CCACCGATGAGCACCGCATTGAGCGTGCCGTCATAAACCTTGTTGCTCGCCACAGACCCGGTGACCGTGAGGGAGGCGGGGGTGATGTTCGCCGTCAGTCCGGTCGGCTCAGTGAGGGTGTAGTTACCGGCACTGGCACCCGCCACACTATCGCTCGCCGTCACGGGGAGGTTGCTGCCCACATCCTTGGCGGCGAAGTTGCCCGCCTGCGTAAGCAGGAGGATCCCGTCCCCCGCGATCTCGCCATTGAGACTGCCACTGGTGAGCACCGCATTGAGCGTGCCGTCATAAACCTTGTTGCTCGCCACAGACCCGTTGACCGTGAGGGAGGCGGGGGTGATGCTCGCCGTCAGTCCGGTCGGCTCGGTGAGGGTGTAGTTGCCGGCACTGGCACCCGCCACACTATCGCTCGCCGTCACGGGGAGATTGTTGCCTACATCCTTGGCAACAAAGCTACCCGCCTGCGTGAGCAGGAGAATCCCGTCTCCCGCGATCTCGCCAATGAGGTGTCCGCCGGTGAGCACCGCATTGAGCGTACCGTCGTAGACCTTACCGCCGGCGCTCTGGCCAGTGACTGTGAGGGAAGCGGGCGTGATGCTTGCAGTGAGGCCAGTCGGTTCCGTCAGGGTGTAGTTACCAGCGCTGGCACCCGCCACACTATCGTTCGCCGTCACGGGGAGGTTGCTCCCCACATCCTTGGCGGCGAAGTTGCCCGCCTGCGTCAGCAGGAGAATCCCGTCCCCCGCGATCTCGCCATTGAGACTGCCACCGATGAGCACCGCATTGAGCGTGCCGTCATAAACCTTGTTGCTCGCCACAGACCCGGTGACCGTGAGGGAGGCGGGGGTGATGTTCGCCGTCAGTCCGGTCGGCTCAGTGAGGGTGTAGTTACCGGCACTGGCACCTGCCACACTATCGCTCGCCGTCACGGGGAGGTTGCTGCCCACATCCTTGGCTGCGAAGTTGCCCGCCTGCGTAAGCAGGAGGATCCCGTCCCCGGGGAGCTCGCCATCTATGCTGCCGCCGGTGAGCACCGCATTGAGCGTGCCGTCATAAACCTTGTTGCCAACGCTTTGGCCGGTGACCGTCAGCGCCGCGGGATTGATAGTCAGCGTGCCGCTCACGTAATTAAGGATGTATCCACCCTGGTTGGAGTACAACCCGCTGGGTGCGATTACATAGCTGCCGACGTTGGTCGCGGTTTGCGCGGTGCCGCTGTAGGAAACAGCGCCGAACAGGTTACTGCTGGGTGTAACCGAATAGTTCACGCCAAATGCTGGGTTACCCTGTCCGTAAATCCTTGTGGTGTTGTTCGCTGTCACCGTCAGCGGGGTCATGAAGCCGCTTAGCAGAGGGTCGGTGAGTCCCCCATACATCACCCAGGTCCCGACGAAGTCCCACGACGGAGTGTCGGGACTGTTAGCGGTGGTCGCCGAAACGAAATTGGCTTGGGTCATCATCTGCGCAGCGGTCATGCCAATACCGCCGCCCGCTGAAATCTGCACAAGCGACGTCGTCTTGTCCCAGTAGCTGTCGGTGACCACGTTTGCGTTACTACTCCCGAGGAGAGCACCGATGCTGGCACCGGTACCGCTGACGCCACCCGCAGCGTAGGTATTAGTCACGGTGCCGGAAGTGTTGCTGCCAATCAGGCCGCCGACACCCGCGCCGCCACCGCCGTCGACATTGCCCGTGGCGTAGCTGTCGCTGATTGCTCCAGATGTGTTGCTGCCAATCAGACCACCGGTACCGGCGGCGCCATTCACATTGCCTGTGGCGTAACTTTTGCTAATCGCTCCTGATGTGCTGCTGCCCACCAAGCCGCCGGTGCCAGCGGCGCCCGCGACGAATCCCGTGGCGTAGCTGTCGCTGATCGCTCCGGATGTGTTGCTCCCGACCAAGCCGCCAGTGCCGGCAGCGCCGCTGACACTTCCCGTCGAGTAGCTGAAGCTGATCGACCCGGTTGTGTTGCTTCCGACTAAACCGCCAGTGCCGGCAGCGCCACTAACGCTACTCGCGGAATAGCTGCCGCTAATCGGAACGGCGGCCCCATTGTTTCCGACCAGTCCGCCGGTCCCCGCACCACCGATCACACTACCGCCAAGGAGGCCCACATTGCGGACGGTGGCGCCGGTTCCCGTGGCGCCGAACAGGCCGACATTGGGGGTCGTCAAGCTGATCGTGAGATTGCTGATCGCGTGACCCAACCCGTCAAAGGTTCCGGAGAAGGGCGTTCCGAGAGTGCCGATTGGCGTGAAGCCAGCACCGATGTTCCAAGCCGAGGTTGCGGACGCGTCAATGTTGCTTCCAAGGGCGTATTGTCCGGTCAAGCCGCCGTTGACCCCCTGCAAGTCGGTGCCGCTCGTGCTGCCCGCAGCCCCGAGCATATTGAGCACCTTGTAGGCGCTGCCCGCGATCGAGAGATTTGGCGCAGCTCCGGACAATGTGACCGAGACGCCATTCTGCAGCGCATAGATTCCGGTGCCGCTCGCTGCTGCGCCGCCGTTTGGCGTGTTGGGGTTGATGACCAGGCCGGCGGTGTTGCCGGTGGCAACGATGTTGGCATTGATATTGACGTTGTTGGAGGAGGTGAGTGTCAGTACGGTGTTCGCGCCCCACGTAACTACGTCGTTGACATTGATATTGCCCACTCCAGGCGTAAATCCGGAGCTGCTCTCGACCAGTACAGATGTCGTGCCAAGCTCACCCGAGAGCGCGGCTCCGGTAATGTCTCCGCCACTGGCGACGATCGTAAAGTCGTTCGGATCAATCAGCCAGCTACCATAGGGTCCTGAGGCAGCGGCGGTCGTGACTTTGGCGTCGGCGGCAACCTCGACATGTGCCGCGGAGGTCTCGATGAAGCCACCGTTGCCGCCGTTCGGCGCCGACGCATCGAGCGTGCCGCCCACTTTAACGGTGCCGGCGACCATCCCGGCCCGCAAGATGATGCTGCCATCATGGCTGTCGACTGTGCGAGCTTCGATGACACCCGTGTTGTTGACCACGCTGGCCACCAGGGCGTTCTTGGCGCCCGCCGTCATGAGGACCTGCCCGCCATCGGCGCGAATCAGGCCGCCGTTTTCGATGAGACTCTGTAATTCGCTTTGGTCGACCTGCAAGTGCACGAGACTGTTTTGGCTGAACGTGAGTGTTGCGACGCTGCCCGCTGCCAGAGCGACGGTGCCGAGTTGCGCGCTGATCACGCCCTGGTTGCTGACATGACTGGCGAGCAGCGCAACGTAGCCGCCCGGAGCCGCGTTGATCACGCCCTCATTGATCACACTGTTCGAGCTGTCGCCGCTGAAGGACTTGGTGCTGCGATCGGCGCTGGTGTCATCGAAATCCAGAGTCGTGGCGACCAGGCCGCCCACGTTGATCTCGGCACCGGGACCGAACAGGATGCCGTTCGGATTGATCAGAAAGATCTGTCCATTGGCGTGCAGGTGCCCGAAGATCTGCGTGCCGTTGGCATCGAGGATGCGATTGACGGCAATTGCACTGGCCGACGGCTGCACGAAATTCACAGTGTCTTGCGGCGCGATGTTGAAGCTGGTCCAGCTCAACGAGAGCTTCGGGCTCTGCTGCGTAATCGTGGTGAGGGCGCCGCACTGGACGATGCTGCCGCTGCCCGCGGTCACCTGTCCGCCGGAAGGTCCCCCCGCTTGCGCGAACGATGCAGTGATCAACGGCATCGCGGCGATAAGCACACGGGTTACGCGCTTGCCCTGGCCACGTGTCTTCTCGGCCACGGGGATCCAGAGGTTGTGTATCGCGCTCCAGATCAGTCGATACGTGCGGTTCATCGAAGCATGGCGGTTCATTGAGCGAAACTCTCCCGGGATGTGTTCCTTATCCGGCGATGAACACAGTGGGCGCTCTCGCCCTGCATCGATGTCGGGAGTTCGTGACTTTTCCTGTCGTCATGCCAGATCTGCGCGTACCGTCACAGGCAAACGCAATGCACACTTGCCTGGCAACCGCCTTACCCCGCCAGGAGCTTCCAGTTTCCGGTAACGCCGGCATCGCCAGGCTGTTCGGGCTCGCCCAGGGTTTGCCGGATGATCGCCAGTAGTTCGGCGTTGATCACCGGCTTCTGCAGGTAAACCTGCGCGCCGGCGGCAATTACGCGATCTTGATTGCCACGCGCGTCGCGTGCGGACACGACGATGATGGGGATTGCCGCCAGCGCCGGATGGCATTGGAGCCTCTCCATGACGACGTAGCCGTCTTCTCCCGGCAGGCCCAGGTCCAGGATGATCAGGTCAGGATGCTGTTTGCGCGCCTCCGTGACGCTGCTCAGCGCATCACTCGCAAAAAACGTGTCGTATGAATTGGCTTTCAGCCGTATATGCATGGCCTGACGCACATCGGGGTCATCGTCGACAATGAGGATTCTCTTATTAGCCATTGACCACCATCCGGGAGGAGAGCTCCTTGTTGACCATTGCATGAATCGCTTCCGCCACTGCCTCGAAAGACACGCGATCAGAGGGATTGACGCCGTGTTGTGCCGCCATCAGAGAGTGAATCGACGTCGAAAGCACCAGCCCCACCCTCAGAGCCGGATCACGATTGTCGAACTGCCGCTGAATGCGCCTGGCGAGCGATTCCCCACCGGCCAGGTTGGTGGCGGCGACAATGAAGAAGAGTTCCGCGCGGCCCGACGGGCCCATTGTTGGCAGCAGCACATCCTGATCCGCGTGCAGGCAGCGCTGTAGAAGCTCGCGCATTCCGTGGGAATGTTCGCCCCGTGCCTCGTCAGACAGCCAACCGGTCTGGGAGCCCATCTCCGCCACCACGAGCGTCACGGGAGTGGGGGTGTTGGCGATATCTCCCAGCGCGGCGACGAGGAGGTTGCGCATTGAGAACAGGGGCAAAGTGAACGAGAGCACCGCGCCTTTGCCGGGAGTGCCGCTGGCCCAGATGCGACCACCCTGGCGCGCGACCAGTTCCTTGCAGATATACAGCCCCAGTCCAAGCCCCTGCCGCCCTGCCAGCGCGGGGTCCGAGGCCTGGAACAGGCGATCGAAAATGCGCTCGGTCATTGCAGGATCGATTCCGCAGCCCGAATCCATGATTTCGAGCACCAGGGTATTCGGGTCCTGCGCGTGCGCGCTCGCCCGAATTCGTACCGAGCCACCGGGCGGCGTAAACTTGATCGCGTTATCCAAGAGAATGATCAAGATCTGCCTGACACGCATCGGATCCGCGCACACCAGCGGCAGTTGCCCGCCGAGGTCCATGGTTAGCGCTATTTCTTTGGCCTGGGCGGCCCCTTGCAGCGTACTGACCGCGAACGCGATGACTTCTGCAACGGACGTGCACTGCAGCTCAATCGCGAGTTGGCCGCCCTGGACCCGCGTGACCTCCAGCAAATCATCGATCATGGCCTGCAGCTGCTTGACGTTCCTCAGCACGATGCCCAGGTAATCGTGCTGTTCGGGAGTCAGTTCTCCACCTATGTTATCGAACAAGATGGTGACGAACTGGTAGATGGCATTCAATGGAGATCGCAGCTCGTGCGAGACGTGCGAGAGAAATTTGTCCTTGAACTGCAGCTGGTTGACTCGGATCAGCTCCGCTTCCTGCTGCATGCGATGGCGCTCGATGGCGTGGCGCAGGGCGCGCGGCAGGGCACGGCTCTCTATCTGGCCCTTGATCAGATAGTCCTGCGCGCCTTCCCTCATGGCCTGGGCTGCCAATGCCTCATCATTGAGCCCCGTCAGCACGATGACAGGCACGTTCGGGGCGGCCGCCTGCGCCCGACGTACCGTATCGAGGCCGTGGCCATCCGGTAAGCCCATGTCCAGGAGCAGGATGTCGACCCCGCCCTTCTCCAGATGCGCGACAGCTTCGGTCATACGCAGGAGGTGGGTGAGAGCAAAGCTGCCGGCCTTCTCCTTGCGGAACATCTCATGAAGCAGTCGGGCATCGCCTGCATTATCTTCGACCAGCAGCACTTGCAGGGGCTTGCTCATGGTGCGCCCGCCAGCAAGACTTCGACCAGCGCACACCGGGTTTGACGCTGCGGGGTCATTCGCCGATTCCTTTCGGTATCGAGAAACTGAAGGTGGAGCCTTCCCGGGGCTGCGACTCCACCCAAACGCGGCCGCCGATTCGGTCGAGCAGCTTCTTGCAGATGGACAGGCCAAGGCCGGTGCCTTCGAATTCCTCGCGTCGGTGCAGTCGCCGAAATAGGATGAATATCTTTTCGAAGTACTCGGATTCGATTCCGATGCCGTTGTCGCGCACGGAGAATATCCATTGAGTGGCGTCACCGGTGACACATGAGATATGGATGTGCGGGACGTCGATTCCGCGATACTTGATGGCATTGCCCACCAGATTCTGGAAAATCTGGGTCAATTGCCCATCGTCCATTATGATGTCGGGCAGCGCATCGTGGGTAACCTCCGCGCCGCTTTCCGCGATCGCCGCGCGCAGATTGGCCAGCGCCACTTGCAGCGCGCGCTCGCTCGATATGGTGTGTGATTCCCCGACATTTGCCCCGGCGCGCGAATATGCGAGCAGATCCAGTATCAGCCGCTGCATGCGGTCGGCACCATCAATCGCAAACGCGATGAAGTCATCGGCATCGGCATCGAGGCGACCGTGGTAGCGCTCTGCCAGCAGCTGTGTGTAGCTGGCCACCATGCGCAGGGGTTCCTGCAGGTCATGCGAAGCAATGTAGGCGAAGTGCTCCAGTTCATCGTTGGACCGCTTCAGCTCCGCAACCGTGTTGGCCAGGTACTCCGCGGCGGTTTTGCGCACGCGAATGTCATGTGTCAGCACCTTAAACTGGACCTCGTCGAGCCTTCTCAGTTCGGTGATATCACGCCCGATCCCGATAGTGCCGATGATCTTGTTCTCGGCATCCCGATATGGGCCTTTGGTGGTCAGAAAGATCCGCTCAGCGCCATCCAGCTCGGCAACTTCTTCGACAGTGCGGGTGATTCCGGTTCGGATGATCTCCCAATCGCTGTCGGCGATGACGCGGTAGGGGCCGTCGGGCATCAGGTCGGACAGTCGCATCCCCGCCATGTCATTTCCGCTGCGGCGGTAGAGTTTGGCGCAGGCGCTGTTGGCCAGGACGAAGCGATCCTCCAGATCGCGGATATAGATAGGGTCTGATGTTCCCTCGACAACGGAATTGAGCAAGCGGTGCTTGAGGCTCAAAGCCTGGGTCATCTGATTCAGCTGTCTCTCGGCTTCCCGACGCACGCTGATATTACGGATGGCAGCGGTCACGAGAATGCCTTCGGCGCTTGCGTGCGGGCTCAACATGATCTCTATTGGAAACGCGCCGCCATCCTTGCGCCTGCCAATGAGCTCGATGCCGGTACCGATCTGCTGCGCCAGCGCTTCCTCCGCGGGCCGCAGCGCATCCGCAAGCAGCCGTTCCGCGAACCCCTCCGGAATGATTGTCGTGACACGCTGGCCCAGGAGTTCGTCGCGGCGATAGCCGAACTGATTCTCCGCCTGGAGGTTCAGCAAGACGATCTCGCCGTCCTGGTTCACGACGACCATCGCATCCGGTGCGGCTTCCAGCAGGCGTCGATACTTCGCCTCGGACATGACGTGTTCGGTCATATCGCGGCTGATTTCGGAGTATCCGATCAGTGTCCCGGCCTGGTCGTGCAGGGCCGTAATGACCAGATTCGCCAGGAATCGCGAGCCATCCTTGCGTACACGGAATTGCCGAACTTCGACTCTGCCTTGCTCTGAGGCGACGCGCAGAGTCTCCTGCGGCCTGCCTTGATCGATATCCTCCTGCAGATAGAAGCAGGAGAAATTCTTGCCGATGATTTCGGCTGCGGTATAGCCCTTGATTCGCTCTGCGCCGATATTCCAGGTCGCCACTTGGCCATGTGGATTGAGCATGAATATGGCGTAGGTCTGTACGCCTTCCACCGCGAGGCGGAACCAGTGATCGCTGCCAACGGGGCCATTGTCCCCAGCTGATGCCACCGGCCGCAGCGGTTCTATTGTCTTCAGTGACGGTGTCATACGCCGTCGCCGGTTTCATCTGCAAGACTGAGCGCGAGTGCCTGCATGGCGAATACCAGGGACGGATCAGATGCTTGCCGGTTCGCATCCAGCGCAGCGGCAATTGCTGCCAGCTCTACTGCCTTCGCGCCGTCACCCAGCGACTGAAATCCGAACACCAGGGCGGCCCCGCGCAGTCGATGCGCGAACGCGCGGATGTCTAAAAAGATCGGGGCCGGCGCGGCTTTGGCGCTTGCCAGCGCCTGGGTCAACGCCGCCAACTGCCTTTGTTCCTTCCGCAGGCGCTCCTGAAAACGTTCGCGCAGTTTCGCGAACTGCTCGTCCGGAGTTCCCGTCTCCAATGGCGGGATCTGTTGACGCCGATTCGGTTTCACGCGTCGCCGCCCGGCAATGCGCCTGACGCCCACGGCGCACGCCGCATCGCGGTTGGGATAGCGCGGTCTCTTCCTAGCCGTTTGCTCGCATACAGACCCCGATCCGCGGCACGAAGCAGTCTCAATACCGAGGCCTCGCGCAGTGCCTGTGCGCTCTCCAGGGCGGACAGGCCAATGGTCACGGTGATTCGATGGGGGCCCGCGTTTGTCGATACCATGTTTGCAGCAAGCGCCTGACGCAGTCTGGTGGCGATATAGCTTGCCTCGGTCTGGTTGGTTTCCGGCAACACCAGCACAAACTCCTCGCCACCTGAACGGGCGATCCAGCCGGTCGCCTGACGGATGCAACTTGCCGCGTGTTTTACAAACTCCCGCAGGATCCCCTCGCAGGTTTCGTGTCCGTGGTCGTCGTTCACCTGCCTGAAGCGGTCGATGTCGCAACTGAGCACCGCAAGCGGCTTACCGCTGTGGCGCGCCCGCTCCAGTTCCCGGGGCAGATATTTCAGTAGGAAGCGTCGATTACCCACTCCGGTGACGGCATCCGTGAGAGATATGCGGCGCCGTTGCCGGTTGCTGACGGGCAGCGAGCGCTCCAGTTGCCCGACGCGTCGGCCGACTCCAATACGCCCGAGGAGTTCTTCCGTAGTGGAACCTTGGACCACGTAGTCATCCGCCCCGCCAGCAAGACCGGCCACGATATCGCTCCTCGCGCTGCGCGCGGTCACCAGTCCGCGGCCCTCCATATCCGGCATGTGCCAGTCGGTCAGTACGATCTGACAGGGAGTTTCGCTGAGGATCTGCAAGGCGGCGGCCCCCGAGCTGGCGGTCTGCGTCTCATAGCCGCCAAGTACCACCAATGCCGTAAGCTGCTTCAGCACGAGTGCATCATCGTCGACGATCAACACCCGGCAGCTCGAGGATGGTTCCAACAACACCACGATCTGAGAGTCGCTGCTATCAGTCATCGCAGTGCGCGACAGGGACGTGCGTGGGTCAGGCAATTGAATGCAGCTTGGCGCGGTTGAGCCTGGCGGGGTTATTTGCCGAGCGCGCACCCCACCGCTGTTTCAGGAATGTTTCCACCTGGCAGGCGGATACCGGACGCGAGAGCAGGTAGCCCTGCATTTGGTTACAGCCCATGCGCAGGAGCAATTCGAACTGAGCTTCCGTCTCCACGCCTTCCGCCAGCACGGCAAAGCCCAGATCATCGCCCAGCGAGATCAAGGCGCGCACGATGGCCGCGGTCTTTGAATCAGTGATCACACGATGGATCAGCGATCTATCTATCTTCAGGCGATCCACCGGCATCCGCGACAAATAGCTCAGGCTCGAGTAGCCAGTCCCGAAGTCATCCAGGGCGATGCGTACGCCAAGCTGCTTCCATTGTGCGAGTCGCTGCAGCGCGAAGTCCGGATTTTCGATCAGAATGCCTTCGGTGATCTCAAGTTCCAGGCGTGAGGCGGGAAAACCCGTGGATTCCAGCGCCCGCGCCAAAATCCCGGAGAACTCCGCGCAAATCTGGTGTGGAGAGACATTCACGCAAAGTATCGGCGGCGCCTCACCCGGTAGTCGCCACGTCATCGCAGTCTTGCATGCCTCTTCGAGCACCCACTGCCCCAATGCAGATATCAGTCCGGCCTGCTCCGCCTGTTTTATGAAGACCGAGGGCGTAATGGGCGCGGCATTGCGCGGAAACCAGCGAGCGAGAGCTTCAACGCCGCAGGGTCGGCCGTCGATACTGCGGTATTGGGGCTGGTAGTGCAGACTCAGCTCATCGCGCTCGATTGCCTTTCGCAGCTGTGCGGTAAACAACTCACTCTTGCGCGGATCCTCGTGGACCGGCGCGTGGGCGGGGATACCCACTTCCACATCTAATTGAGTCATCGCTTCCTTTGCCATGCGGCTAGCATCCGGCTGGCGAGGGACACTGTAGGCACTCGTGCCCGATACCGATGTCAGGAGTTCTAGACGCGGCCTGTAGTCACGGCGGATTTGCGGGCCTGGTCGCAGCCGAACCCGGCGTCCCGGATCTAGAGTGGCGCCATTTCGTGAGCCACAGCGAAACGGATCAATCCGGCAAGATCCGTCACTCCCAGCTTCCCCATCAACCGGCTACGATAGGTGTCAATGGTCTTTCGGGACAGCGACAGACGTACTCCGATGTCCGCGCTCGAAGCACCGGTCACAGTCAGGTGCAGTACCTCGCGTTCGCGGGGACTGAGACTTTCGATCGGACTGGTGGGATTGTGGTCACTGAGCAAACCGTCAATGAGTAGACCGGTCAGGCGCGGACTCAGGTACCGCTCGCCCTTGCACACCGCCGTCACGGCCTGGACGATTTCGGTGCCTGCACTCTCCTTCAGTACATAGCCGCGCGCCCCGGCGCGCAGCGCGCGGAACACATGTTCGGACGTATCCCAAGCGGAGAGGATCACGATTTGAGTCAGCGGCCGCGCCGCCAGAATGAGCAAAGTGGCGTCGATCCCGCTGAGCAGCGGCAGCGCCAGATCCATGACGATTACGTCCGGCGTCAACTTCGCGGCAGCCCGGACCGCTGCCTTACCATCCGCCACGGCCCCGACTACCCGCATCTCGCTCCTTGCGTTGAGCAGCACGGACAATCCGTCGCGGACGATGCCATGGTCATCCACAACCAATACTTTGATCGGGGCTGCAGATTGATTGTCCATAGTTACTGCCAGTGCGTGGTGTGGTGTTTGCTCCTTAGCTCCGGGCTCGCCGAGGCAGTCTACGCCGCAAATGGCGGCGGGTCGGGCCCGGCCGACGATTTGTCGCAAATCAGGATTCTCGATCCGCAACGCTGACAAGGAGCTTGAGCCTTGGCTAGAGGCGCGCAGTAAGCTTGAACAAGGCTATGGCCTGTGAGGCCGGGCATGTGGTGCGCCGCACAGACGACCGCACCTGTGGTCCGTTACAACCCACGTCGGTATGCCACCGTACCGACTCTACTCGCTGATACCAGCGCAAGGATTCAATGTCGCGCCGCGTCCTTCTAATCGATGACAATCCGTTGGATCGAACGGCCATAGTGGATGCGTTGGTCCACACCGAGGGTGCCCCATTTCTGCTCGAACGGGTTGGTCTGCTTTCGGCGGGTCTGCAACGACTCTCGAGGGACCGGAACAGGCACACCACCGCCTCGGACCGCATCTCGGCCATCATCGTCGATCTGTTCCTGCCGGATAGCAACGGCATCGAGACCTTCGATCAACTCTTCCAGGCGACGCCGTACATTCCAATCCTCGTCATCGCCACGGTGCATGATGAGCACCTTGCCAAGCTTGCCGTGCGGCATGGCGCACAGGGCTACCTGCTGAAGCCCCGGCTCGATCGGTATTCCCTCTGCAAGGCGTTGGAGAGCATGGTCGAACGCGCCGCCAATGCCGAGGTGCTGTTTGCACAAAGAGAACTTGCGCAGATAACGCTGAACTGCATCGGGGACGCCGTCATCAGCGTGAATTTTGGCGGAGAGGTCACGTATCTCAATGCGGCAGCGGAAGCCATGACGGGCTGGCAGTGCGACGAGGCGCTAGCTCGGCCGCTGGTGGAAGTGCTCAATATCTTAAATGGCGCCACGCGCATACCTGTGACAAATCCAATGCTGGTGGCCATGATCGAAAACACGACGTCGCGTCTTACTCCGGACTGCGTTCTCATTCGACGCGATGGTTCTGAGGCCGGTATTGAAGATTCCGCGGCCCCTATCCACGACCGGAACGGGCAAGTGACCGGTGCGGTCATGGTCTTTCATGACGTCACGGAGGCGCGGGCCTTGGCGCTTCGGACGGCGCATCTTGCGCAACACGATGCCTTAACCGGCCTGGCCAACAGAGCGCTATTGAACGACCGCCTATCCCATGCCATCACGACGGCGCAGCGCCATCAAGGCAAGCTCGCGGTGCTGTTTATCGATCTCGATCGGTTCAAGGAAATCAACGACTCCGCGGGCCATGCCATTGGCGATCATCTGCTTCAGGCCGTGGCACAGCGGCTGCTTGCTGGCGTGCGCAACTCCGACACCGTCGCCCGATTCGGGGGAGACGAGTTCGTCATAGTACTTTCGGAAGTCGCACAGTGCGAGGATGCGGCGATCAGCGCCGACAAACTACTCCTCGCTTTGAGTGTTCCGTTCAATGTTGATGCCCATTCGATCCACATTACGGCCAGTATCGGGATTGCCACCTATCCCGATGACGCGCTGGATGCAGAGACACTTCTGAAGAGCGCCGATATCGCGATGTATCACGCGAAGGAGAGCGGGCGCAATCAGCATCACTTTTACGAGCGAAACATGAATCGGCTCGCGGGGGAGCGACTGGCCCTCGCGGGTGGCTTGCGCCGTGCGATCGCGCAGAATGAATTTCTGCTCCACTACCAGCCCATCGTCAACTTGCGCACCGGGGAGATCACTGGCGTTGAGTCCTTGATACGCTGGCGGCACCCGGATCACGGCATTGTGCCGGCGGCCCCGTTCATACGTGTCGCGGAGCAATGCGGGCTCATCGTGCCAATTGGCCGGTGGGTGTTGGGCGAAGCGTGCCGTCAAGCCCGTGCATGGCTGGATGCCGGTCTTCCCGCGATCCGAATAGGAGTGAATGCTTCCTCCGTTGAAGTCGGGAAGAAGGGCTTTGTCGACAACGTGCGCGCGACCCTCTTGGCGTGTAATCTGGACCCGCGTTGTCTGGAACTGGAGCTGACCGAAACCCACCTCGCGCACAAGCCCGACATCATCGGCGAAACGCTGCGGGAGCTGAAGATTCTGGGCGTGCAGCTGGCCTTTGATGACTTCGGCACGGGTTTCGCGAGCTTGAGCTGTCTGCGCAGACTTCCAGTGGATGCGCTGAAGATTGATCAATCGTTCGTGCGCAATCTTACCTCTCAGGCAGACGATGCCAGCATCGCCTGCGCCATGATCACCATGGGGCGCAGCCTGCACCTGCGAGTCGTCGCGGAGGGCATTGAAACACGGCGGCAGCTCGCGTTCCTGCGGGATCAGAACTGCCCCGAGGGACAGGGGTACTACTTCAGCCGGCCGGTAGCGGCCGACGAGTTCGCGGTCCTGATGCGCCGGCGTTTTGCGGTCGGCCCGGCACTCGTGTCCGAGACGCCATTGTCCGGGCGAGCGCAATGAGCTGCGGGTGGTCTGGCGCAACGTGATCTACCGTACATATGCGGGTCGCCGCTTCGGCTACCATGTCGGGTGCTTCACGATTTTCTAGCGACGAATCGGGCCCTGTTGGTTGAGCGGTGTCGACTCATGGTTGCCACCAGGTCCGGGCCCAAGGCCGCCCAAGATGAATTGGCGCACGGGATCCCCGTGTTCCTTGATCAGCTCATCGGTGCGCTCGCGCACCGGCAACAGGCACCTCCCAGCGTTTCTAGCGACGGCACCAGGGAACCTTGGTCAAACAGGGAACTGGCCGAGACGGCAACGGTGCATGGGCGCGATTTGCTGGATCAGGGCTTTACGCTTGAACAGGTGGTCCGTGACTATGGCGATGTGTGCCAGTCGGTCACCCATCTGGCGTTCCAGACAGGAGAGCCAATCGCGGCCGAGGAATTTCACACCTTCAATCGTTGCCTTGACGATGCCATCGCCGGCGCCGTGACGGAATACGCCAGGCATAGCGCACTGAGCAGTGAGTTCGTCAGCGACGCAATGAACTCCCGCCTCGCC
>DATHOA010000162.1:0-3528 GCA_035485475.1 Steroidobacteraceae bacterium
TCGACGTTGACCAGCAGCGCGTCATCCCCGTCGCGCACCCATTCGTATCCGGCTGGCGGCACTTCAAGGGCGAACAGCCAGTAGTCCGCAAGGATGTACTGCGACGCAAAATACGCGCGCGGCAGGATCTGTCCATAGGCCCAAGAGTGCGCCACCCATCCCGCTGGGCGGTGATAGGGTCCGACATGGAAGCTGCGGGCAGCCTTGAAGTTGTGCTGGTACGCGCCGCGATCCACGGTCGCTGGCCGGGCATTCCAGCCCTTCGGTTCCGTTACGCGCGAATAGCCCTTCGGTCCGGGATGCGCCTCGCCTTGGGGGGCACGATGCGGTTGTCCCTGCATGGCGGCACGCGGCGCGGGCCGCGCATGATCCTGTTCCTGATCGGCGGCCGGGGCGACTCCCACCATCAGGAAGGCACTCACGAATGCGGCCCCCATCATCAGCTTACTGCGCATAACTCTCTCCTCCAGTCTGTACCGGAAGGTTAGCAGGCACTTCGCTGCCAAAAATGTAGGATTGCTCCCCCACATGGCAGTCATGACCAAACTTTAATTTCCCAAGCAGGCCCTGGCAGATATCCAAACTGCATTGCAGCAAGGTCACGCCGCCGCAGCTTTCAGTAATGCGGCGCTGAGCGACTCCTCGTCCCAGCTCTCATCGTAGCGTTCGCCATTGATGAAGAGACCCGGGGTGCCGTTCACGCCACTTCTCACACCCCCCATGAAATCGCGTTTCACATGCGATTGGAATTTGCGTGTCTCCAGATCCGTTTCAAACTGGCTCGCATCCAGCTTCAGCCGTTTGACCAGGGTTTCGATCAGTGGCTGGCCCAACTGCGCCTGACTCTCGTACAGCGCGTCATGCATTTCCCAGAACTTGCCCTGCGCACCCGCCGCCTCGGCCGCTTCCGCGGCCAGTTCGGCATAGGGATGAGCCTGGTTGAGCGGAAAGTTGCGGAACACGAACCGCATCCTCGCCCCCAGCCGCTTCTGCACCGCTTTGATGGCGTGATATGCAGCCCCGCAATACGGGCACTGATAGTCGCCGTATTCCACCAGCGTGACCTTCGCGTCGGCAGCGCCCTGTGCATGATCGGCAGCCGATACCGGATTCGCAAGACTCATTGTGCACCTGCCTGCAAGGACTCCAGAGCAGCCAGAATTCCGTCGGCGCCAGGGTTGACACCCATGGGTGAGAGGAAACTCCAACGGATGATGCCTTGCGCGTCAATGACGAATAGGGCCCGTTCGGACGTGCCGACACTCTCAGCGTAAACACCGTAGCGGCGCGCGACGGTGCCCTTCGGTTCAAAATCGGCGAGTAACGTGAGGGAGTATCTGCGGGCCTGGACGAATGCCTGGTGACACCACGCACCGTCGACCGAGATCCCCAGTACCTTCGCATCCAGCCGGGCGAACTCATCCTGCAGCTCCGTGTACAGGGCGAGCTGATCGCCGCATACCGGACTCCAGTCTGCCGGATAGAAGACCAGGACCACGGGATGACCGCGATAGTCAGATAATGCCGCGGTTTTGGCAGGTGAACTTGGCAGTGTGAAGTCTGGCGCCGTGACGCCGGCAGCAAGTGGTTTCATGATCGAATGGTACACTGGTCATCGGACTGCGGGGATACACGGACATGCTGCTCAAACTTCCCGGCCACGCCAAAGATCTGGGCGGCGGATTGCGTGTGAGCCGCCTGCTTCCCGCGCTGGCGCGCCGCACCGTCGGCCCATTCGTGTTCCTGGATCACTTCGGACCGCTCGACATCGGACCCGGCATGAATACCGACGTGCGCCCTCATCCGCATATCGGCCTGGCGACTGTCACCTATCTGTTCGAGGGCGCGATGCTGCACCGTGACAGCCTCGGTTCGGTGCAGCGCATCGAGCCCGGCGCCATCAACTGGATGAGCGCGGGGCGCGGTATCGTTCATTCCGAGCGCACACCACCCGATCTTCGCGCCCTGGACCACCGCCTGCATGGACTGCAGCTATGGGTCGGACTGCCACAAGCATTGGAGGAGTCCGAGCCGACCTTTGCGCATACCCCCGCGGCGCAACTGGCGGCTTTCACCGAGCAGGGCGCGGAGGTCCGATTGCTGGTCGGTGAAGCCTTTGGCCGGCGCTCGCCGGTCAAGGCGGCCTCCCCCACGATATTCCTGAGTGTGCGCCTGAACCCACGCGCGACCTTCGTGTTGCCGGCGTTGGCCTCGGAACTGGCGATCTACCCGATCAGTGGCGACCTCAGCGTCGATGGCGCACCGCTGGCCGTGCATACCCTGGGTGTGCTCGAGAACGGACAAGGCTGCAGGCTCGATTCGCCGATCGCCTGCACGGCGGTGATCATCGGCGGCGCGCCGCTCGACGGTGCGCGATTTTTGCTGTGGAATTTCGTGTCATCGACAAAGTCGCGCCTGCAACGAGCGGCCGAGGACTGGCGCGCGCAACGCATGGGCGCGGTGCCGGGGGAGTCGGAGTTCATACCTCTGCCCGAGAATCTGCCGATCTAGCCGGGCCAAGCGCCATCGCGAGCCTGTGTGCGCTAGCGTACGCCGCAGTCACTAAAGGCCTATACTGCGTTACGTCGTAACCCGCGTCGTCGATCTCCGCGCCACTCCCCATGCCAGATCCGGTCCCCGATCCGCAACAGAATCAGCTGTTAGCGGTGTTCTCTGCCAGCGAGCGGGAGCGAGTCTTTCCGCACCTGGAACTCGTACCGATGCCTCTGGGCAAGGTCCTGTACGAATCCGGCGATGTGCTGCGCTATGTGTATTTTCCAACCAACTGCATCATTTCGCTGTTGTACGTGCTCGCGGATGGCGCCTCGGCGGAGATTTCGGTCGTTGGCAATGAGGGCTTGATCGGCATCGCTTTGTTCATGGGGGGTGAAACCACCCCGAGCCGGGCAATCGTGCAGAGTGCGGGCTTCGCTTATCGCCTGGTTGGACAGCAGCTCAAGGATGAATTTCATCGCAACGGTGAAGTGCAGCTGCTACTGCTGCGCTACACGCAGGCGCTGATTACACAGATGGCGCAAACGGCCGTATGCAATCGCCACCACTCGGTGGACCAGCAGCTGTGTCGCTGGCTGTTGCTCTCGCTGGACCGTCTCACCTCCAATCAGCTGGTCATGACCCAGGAGCTCATCGCCAACATGCTGGGGGTGCGACGCGAAGGTGTTACTGAAGCCGCCGGCAAACTCGACAAGCTGGGCGTCATCCGCTACGCCCGCGGCCGCATCACCGTTCTGGACCGACCCAAACTCGAGGAGCTTTGCTGCGAATGTTATGCGGTGGTCAAAAAAGAGAGCGATCGCCTGCTGCCGCGACCTGCGCCGCAAGGCTCATCGGTGGTCGCGATCTGAGCGGCTGCCGACACCAAGGTGTGCCACCGCACTGACCGGACCCCGCCAGCCATGATAGGGCTTGCCTGAGAAATCGAGTTTCACATGGAGTCCGCAGTGGCAAAGTCCTCTCTTGGGTCCGAATTCGACGCCTTTCTTTTCGCGCCGCTTGGCGAGGACAGAA
>DATHOA010000163.1:0-5042 GCA_035485475.1 Steroidobacteraceae bacterium
CGGCACAGCCCCTTGATCTCGATACTCTGTGCCTCGGCCGCAAATCCGGTCTCACCGGCCCGCTGTGTGAGCAGGCGAGTGATCGCGGCGTCGTACAACTCGGTGACGAGGTGGCAGGAGCGGCATACCAGAAACTGCCCCGCATGCGCCACTTGTGGCGACTCGCAACCCATGAACGCATTGAGACTATCAATGCGATGCACGAGCCCCGCGGTCTGCAGAAATTCCAGCGCTCGATAGATCGTAGGCGGGGCCGCCGGCTTACCGGCCTTGCTGAGTTCGGCCAGCAACTCATACGCGCCGACGGGAGCATGACGCTGCCAGACCAGCTCCAGCACACGCATGCGCAGCGGCGTCAGCTGCAGTTCACGCTCGGAGCAAACCTGGGCGGCCGTCTTCAGGGCCCGTGAAATGCACCGACCGTGATTGTGCTCACCGCGAGCCTGGATCAAGCGCGGATGGGATGTTGCCATGTTCCGATTGATGTCCCTGGAGCGGCAAGTTGCGATGTTATAGTATAACATGCCGCAGGCAATCCCCTGGAGAATCCCGTGCTTGCCACAATCCGAGATGTCCGTGGTCGCTGAAGCCCCCGCCTTGGGCGCCGCGGCGGCGGTGAACGCTTGGCTGGAACCCATTGACTCGCAGCTGATGGCCAGATATCGGTCCGCGTATTGGCGGGCCTGGTCCGTGTCGCTGATCATCATGGTGATCGAGCTTGCCGGATCGATTGTTTCCGGCAGCGTTGCGCTGCGCGCCGACGTGTGGCACATGGCCGGCGACATGCTCGTGGCCCTGGCTCCCGTGGCCGTAACCTACGCGAGAGCTCGGGGACTGAATCCCTATAAAATCATTCTGGCCGGCGGCATGGCGGTCGCACTCCTGTTGATCGCCATCGGCGCCATGCTGCTGGAGGAAGCCCGGAACAGCCTGGGTTCGCCCGTACCCTCCCACGAGGTTCACGGGTGGCTGCTCTCCGGATTCGCGCTCACCAGCGCGCTCGCGAATTGGTGGCAACACCGATTGCTGTCGCAAGTCCATGTTCAGCACCGCGACGTGACGCATGTGGGTTTTCACTTTCATGTGCGCATGGACCTGCTCAAGAATCTCGCCCTGCCGGCGCTCGGGGCGCTACTCGCCTTGCAACTGGTCTCGCAACGGGCGGACACCTGGGCGGCGGGATGTATTGGTGCCTGGATCGCCGTGCGCGGATTGGTGTTACTCGGTCGAAGCGCAATGATCTGGCGGCACGGCGCGCAGCTCGCCCCGGCGCCATAGGCGAGTCAAAATGAAGATCAGGATTCTCCCTTTCACGAGGAATGTCATGCCTGTCGCAGCCTCCAGGATCATTGCAGTGATGTGCGCCCTGGCCGCGCTTTCGAGCTCCACGCTGTTCGCGGCACCACCGGCCGCGCGACCCCAATTCGGCGCGTGGGGCGTGGATCTGACATCCATGGATACGGCCGTGAAGCCCGGCGACAACTTCTTTGACTATGTCAATGGCCATTGGCTCAAGAGCGCGCAAATTCCGGCAGATCGATCCAGCACCGGATCACTCCAGGACCTGCAGATTCTCAGTGAGCAGCGGCTGCGTTCCATTATCCAGGACCTCGAGGCACGGCCGTATGCGGCGCTGACGGTGGAGCAGCGCAAGCTACGCGACCTGTACGATGCATTTGAGGATACCGCCCAGATCGAAGCGCGCGCGCTTGATCCCGTAAAAGGTGATCTGGCCTACCTGGCGGGGCTCAAAACTCACGATGATGTCGCGCGTGCCATGGGATCGGTGCGGCTGTCGACCGACGGCATATACGGACTGGACATCGGAGTCGATGATAAGGATCCGGACCACTATTCGATCAAACTGCGGCAGGCGGGTCTCGGACTGCCCGACCGAGACTATTATCTGAAGGACGACAAGGCGCTGGCGACGACGCGCGACGCCTATAAGAAATATCTGGCGACGATGCTGCAGCTGGCGGGCATGGCGGATGCGAATGCGCGCGCCGCGGCGGTGTTCGAGCTGGAAACACGGATTGCGCAAGTGCAATGGAATCGCGCCGACCGGCGCGATGCCGACAAGACTTACAACCCGATGGGCGTCTCCGCCCTGGAGGCGCTGGCGCCGGATTTCCCATGGGGGCCGTTCTTCAGCGAAGCCGGCGTTCCGGTCACGGCGCCCAAGGGCGAGCGCGTGATCATTGTGGCCGAAAAATCCGCCTTCGAGCCGCTCGCCCACCTCTTTGCCACCACACCCGTCAATGTCTGGCGAGATTATCTGGCTGCCCACTACCTGCACAGCGTCGCCGCATTCCTGCCCAAACGGTTCGATGATGCCGACTTTGCGCTATATGGCACGGTGTTGGGCGGTCGCAGCCAACAGCTCGCACGGCCGATACGGGGGGTGCACCTGCTCGATGGAGCGCTGGGCGAGGCGTTGGGCCAACTCTACGTGGCGCGCTACTTTCCGCCGCAGGCCAAGGCGAAGGCCGATGCGCTGGTGAGCAATCTTCTGAAGGCCTACGAAGTCGATATCCAGACCCTCACGTGGATGAGTCCGCCGACACGGGCTCGAGCGCTTGAGAAGATTCATCATTTTACTCCCAAGATCGGCTATCCGAGCCATTGGCGGGACTACTCGGCCTATATCGTCAAGCGCGATGACCTCATCGGGGACATCCAGCGCAGCTCCATGTTCGAATGGAATCGGGAACTCAAACGCCTGGACAACCCGGTCGACAAAAGCGAATGGGACATGACGCCCTCGACGATCAATGCCTACTACAGCTCCTCTTTCAACGAAGTGGTATTTCCGGCGGCGATTCTGCAACCCCCGTTCTTCGATCCCAATGCGGATGATGCCGTCAACTACGGAGGCATCGGCGCCGTCATCGGTCACGAAATCAGCCATGGCTTTGATGACCAGGGATCCAAGTACGACGCGCGCGGAGTCTTCAACGAGTGGTGGAGCAAGACCGATCGCGCCAGCTTCCAGCAGCGGGCGCAAATGCTGGTCCAGCAATTCAACTCCTATGAACCGTTGCCTGGCCTGCACATCATCGGCGCCAATACCCTGGGCGAAAACATCGCCGACTTCGCCGGCCTGAGCATTGCGCTGAAGGCCTACCATCTGTCACTGGATGGCAAGCCAGCGCCCACTCTTGATGGCTACGACGCCGACCAGCGCTTCTTCTTGTCCTTCGGCCAGATCTGGCGCACCAAGCAGCGCGAAAGTGCGCTGCGTACCCAGGTGCTGGCCAACGAGCACAGCCCCCCCGAATTTCGCGTCATCGGACCCACCCGCAATATCGATGCCTGGTACAGCGCTTTTCATGTCAGTCCTGCGGACAAATACTATCTTCCGCCGCAGCAGCGGATTCGCTTATGGTAGGGCGTTGCCCTTTCCACTAGCGTTTGCCGCCCGGTAGACCGCCGCCAGCGATCGGGTATTTCCGCCGCTGGCGAACAGGGTTTCGCGCGCCAGCGCCAGGGCATCCGGATCGCCGCAAAGCAGGCGCTTCAGGACGGCATCGGTCTCCGTGCGAACCAGCGGGCGCATCTGGACCGTGGCGAAACAGCGACCGGGGCGCAGCAGTGCATCATCGATGCTGCCGATGTTCGGCAGGTTGGTGGTGAAGATGATCTTGCGGTTCTGGGCGCGCACCACCCCATCGGCGATCATCAAGAAGCGGTGCAGGTTGCGATTGCCATTGGTTCGCGGCTGCAGCAGGTGATCGGCGTCCTCGATGACGAAGGCATCGTGAAGGCCCGTGATGAAGTCCACGAAGATCTCATCGCCTTCCAGTGCGTTCTTGTCCGCGGTATACATCGCCATGGCGCTGTCCTCCTTGCGCCGGGACATGGCCGCGAGAATCGCTCGAACCAGCCGGGTCTTGCCCATGCCCGGCGGCCCCAACAGGATCAATACGGTCTCGGGCGCCGCCAAGTACTGCTCGATGAACTGTGCCACGGGGGCGCCCAATTGTGGGTAGGCCTCATCCATGACCAAATCATCGGCTATTTCGTCAAAGGAGGTGTTAATCAGCGTCCCGCGGCCGTTGCAGAACTGCCAGTCGATCACGAACATCTGCTCGCGTACGCGACAGGGACCGACCACGCGCAGCAGCAGCGCACGAGTCTGATCCGCCAGCTCCTTGCTCGCCGCCCATATATTGAACGTGCAGGAACAGTAGCCCGCCTTGCGATACCCTTCGGCGCTGACAAATACGCCCGCTCCATCGAGCAGCAGCGTTCCCGTATCCAGGCGCTGGGGCGCAAGGCCCGTGTTCAGCGCAAGATCGTCAAATACATCCTGCAGCTTGTTGCTGGCGGCGCAGCGGATCTGCCGATGGATGGGATAACGCGTTGCCGCGTTATCGAAGGCCTGCAGTGCGCGCGTCTTGATCACCGCCTCGCCCAGGTTGTACAGGTCGTGCTGAAACGCCACGCTGACGCTGAAAGGACTGGAAGTGTCCTGCGTCCGGTCCGGCGCCATTTTGTGAATGCTCATATCCGTCGCGTCCCGATCGATCAAAAGCCCGGCGGCCTTGCGACCGCCGGGCACCTGCTGGTCATACGGCTCTCAGGCACCCGGCACCTGGATACGCACGACATCCTTCAACACGCCTTCAAGGCCCCCGAAGACCGTCAACTTGTCGATCTTCTCCGTCACCTTCTCCAGCGTCTCCAACTCCTTCAACCGCATCAGCGTCGGGTTGTCGTCCATCAGGCGCGCAGTGTTGAGCAGCGATCGAGTCGCTGCCGTTTCCTCGCGCCGGCGGATCAGGTTTGCCTGCGCAACCTTTTCCGCCTCGACCACCTGGTTGAGGATCACCTTCATCTCACCCGGCAAGATGACATCCTTCACACCCACCGAACGGACCACCACGCCGTTGCCCGCGAGCTTGGCGGCGACAATGGCGCTGATCTCCCGATCGAACGCTCCCTTGTCTCCCAGCAACTCGTCCAAGCTACGAGCACCCACCGCCTCGCGCAGTGCGAACTGCAGCTCCTTGTAGACGTACTCCACGAAGTTGACGAGC
>DATHOA010000164.1:0-14416 GCA_035485475.1 Steroidobacteraceae bacterium
GTAGGCATTGATGCTGCGCGCAATGTGGTCGAAGGCGGCACCCACCTGGAGGTTCAAGGCTTTGCTCTCGGTCCAGGTGAAATTGGCGCGGGCACCGCGGGTCCCGGTCTCGCGGCGCTCGTCCTGAATGTTGACGCGGCCGCCGTTCCAGATGAAGTTGGCCGGGTTGTCCAGATCCACGTTGCTGGCGATCGTCGGATTTCCGCCATTGTTCGTGTAATCGACGGTCAGGCCTGAGCTGGGCGCCGTAATCGGCAGGACGGTCGGGCTTTCACGGTGAAAGCGGCTGTCGCTGTAGTTGCCCTGAACATCGAAGGAGAAGAGATCGTTGATTTTCCACTCGAAGCCGGGATTGGTGTTCCAGAAGTAGGTGTCCTCCGTATAGGGGCGATACTCCAGGAAAAATTGCGAGTTGGCGTAAGTGCCGTTCGTCACCACGCAGCCCCCCGCACAGCCGGGGGTCGCGTTGTCAACCTGCATGTTGAGCGGAATGGCCGCGCCATTGCGACCCACCCAGTCCATGTCGATACGTTGCTCGTCGTTGTGCTCCCACCCCCACATCGAGTCCAGATAGGCGTGCATGGTGTCGTTGGGCTTGAACTCGAAGCTCAGAACGGCATTTTGCCGATCACGCTCGCCGGACTCGTCCGAATTGCGACCCAGACGCGGAATGATCGCATTATTGATCTGCGCGATCGTGAGGCCCGGGTTGTTCGCGAGCAGGAAGGCCTGGTCGATGGTTGCTCCCGGCGTGAGGCCATTACCGGCGTTGCTCGGCACCGTTGCCGGGATAGTCCAGTTACCACCGCCCGTGGTGTTGCAGGTACCGGTGCACTGTGTGGCGCTCAGATGCGGGTTGGTCCAGCCGATCGTCTCGAAGCCCGGAATGTTGACGTTGTTGTGTATACCGACAAAGCCGAACAGGGCGCCGAGGCCGTTTTCAAGCGTGTCGCTGGCGATGATGTAGCCGCGCTCGCCCGGGTCATCCGCCTTCTGATTCTTGGTGCCCTGAACGCCCGCGGTGAGATGCGCTCCCGGCGTGTCAAACGCGCGGGCGCTGCGCATGTTCACCGTGCCCGCCGCACCGCCCTCGAGCAGGTCCGGCTGGGAAGTCTTGTAGACCGACAGCTGACTGAACAGCTCCGTCGGGAACATATTGAGGTCGACTTCGCGATTGGTGTTCTGCGCATCGGTCGGGCCGGTCGAGGCGATGGCGATCGGCGCACCGTTGAGCAGCACACGCGTGAAATCCGTGCCGAGGCCGCGAATCGCGATGTCCACCCCTTCCCCGTTGATGTCGCGACTGATGGTGATGCCGGGAATGCGATTGAAGGACTCGGCAATGTTGGTGTCCGGGAACTTGCCGATGTCTTCGGCGAAGATCGAATCAGTGATGCCCACCGAATCCTTCTTGGCGTCCGTGGCTTCCTTGAGGCTCATGCGGTAACCGGTAACGGTCACCTCCTGCGGCTCATCGCCCAGAGGTGATGCCGCCGTATCGTTCGCCGGCACCGTCTGCGCAAAGAGCGGCGCGCACATTGCAGACGTCGCCAGGCCCCACAGGATGGCGTGCACTACGCTGCGGATCCGTTTGTTCGAGCGGCTCATTGGCGATCCCCCCAGTCCAATTCTTTGTTAAAAGAAACTGCCGGCACTCGACCGCACAGGAGGAGCAACCTTCAAACAGCACCCCCCTTTGATCCCCTGTTGTTGTTCCACCGATTGGCCGACCGCAATCGGACAGCAACATGGTAGCGCTACCATGCCGCAGTATAGAACTGTTGTAATGTCAAATCAACAATATTTAACATTTGGATAGATTTGGGGGCAGTTGCAAAATCAACTCAACGCGGGTGACTCGGCCAAGGCCACGGCGTCAGCGCCCGCCGCAATTCGACCTCGACTCAAAGGGTCGTTCGCCGCGCGCCACACTGCTTCGGCCACATCCAGCGATCGAGTCACCATAGACGACTGCGCCCATGCCGCGAAGACACTTTGCGCGATCTCGGCGTACGCCGCGGGGAAGCCACCCTGCATCCGCGGCCGTGCGTTTTCTCCGAAGCGGGTCTCAGGAGCACGTCCGGGGATCACCAGGTGCACCCGTATATTGAATTGCTGCAGTTCCAGCGCCAGGGACTCGGTGAACGCGTTAACCGCCGCCTTGCTTGCCGTATAGACGGCAAGCAGCGGCAGCGGCCTCAATGTCACCGATGACGTCACGTTCACGATGACACCGGCTTTGCGCTGCCTGAACTGCGGCAGCACCGCTTGGGTCACCGCTATCGTTCCGAGCGTGTTCGTCGCAAACACCTCGCGCGCGGTTTCCATTGAGGTGCCTTCGAGGGCATTCAGCACACCGATGCCTGCGTTGTTGACCAGGACGTCGATGGGCCCTGCGGCATCCACCGCCTGGCGAATACTTGTCGGATCGGTGACATCCAGGGCCAGCACGCGCAAATGCCCGCCACGGGGCAGGAGGTCAGCGCGCGGCGTGCGCATGGTGGCGATGACCTGCCACTCACGAGCGAGGAAGTAGCGGGCGATTTCGAGGCCGAAGCCGGACGAGCAACCGGTAATCAGAATGGTTTTCATGACAGTTCTCCTAGGTGGTGTGCAGTCCCGGAACCATAGGGCGCACCAGCCGGACTTGCTACAATAGGAAGTCCTATTTTTATTTGCAGGAGTCCGGAATTGATCGACCCGCTCGCGGAAGTTGTCTCGCTGCTCCAGCCGGGCGCGCCGTTCTCGAAGGTCGTCAGCGGTGCCGGTACCTGGCGGGTGCGTCGTTCGGAGGCCGGTCGGCCCTTCTACTGCGTGATCCTCGACGGGTCGTGCCATCTCGTGATCGACGCAGGCGAGCCCACCATGCTCCAAGCGGGCGACTTCGTCCTGATCCCCGCGGCGTACGAGTTCACGATGTCCAGTTTTGAGCCGATGCCCGGGCCGGACGGCGATACCGCGCCGGTCGCGCTGCTCAATGGCGAATTCCGCCTGGGCATTCAAAGCGGCCCGGCCGATGTTCGCTTCCTGGTGGGCTACTGCGTGTTCGGCTCCCCGGATGCCGCCGTGCTGGTTTCGCTCCTGCCGCAACTGGTGCACGTTCGCGGCGAGACGCGGCTCGCCACCCTCGTCCAGCTCGTGGGCGAAGAAGCGCGCGAGCTGCGGCCCGCGCGGGACATCGTTCTGGCCCGGCTCCTGGAGGTCCTGTTCATCGAAGCGCTGCGCTCCACGGCGGGGATGGGGGCGTCACCGGGCATGTTGCGTGGGCTTGCTGACGCACGCCTCGCCGTGGCGCTACGACGCATGCACGAGAGTCCCGCCCGGGCCTGGACGGTCGCGCAGCTGGCGCAAGAGGCAGCCCTCTCCCGTTCCGCGTTCTTCGAGCGATTCCGGCGCGCCGTGGGGATCGCCCCGATGGAGTACCTGCTCGCCTGGCGCATGGCCGTGGCCAAGAACCTGCTGCGGCGGCAAGACGGTGGCGTCGCCGAAATTGCCGAGCGCGTCGGCTACCGCTCCGCCAGCACGTTCAGCGTCGCATTCACCCGCCATGTCGGACAGCCGCCAACACGGTATAAACGCGGTCCCGCGCCTTGCGGGAAGCCTTTGCGGCTGGTATAAAGCTCGGCCCCAGCGGACTGTCCGGGTATTCCGGCAATCCGTAACTAATTGATCGCAAAGGTTAAGTTTATGTCGCGCGTCTGCGAAGTCACCGGCAAGGGCCCCGCCTCGGGCAATCGCGTCTCGCATGCGAATAACAGGACCCGTCGCCGCTTCCTGCCGAACCTGCACAGCCAGCGTTTCTGGCTCGAGTCCGAAAAGCGCTGGGTATCGCTGCGCGTGTCCACGCATGGACTGCGTACCATCGAGAAAAAGGGCATAGATGTGATCGTTGCCCAGCTGCGCGAGCAGGGTCAGAAGATCTAGGTCTTCGCCAGAGCACCTTCGGAGAGCCAGTCATGCGCGAGAAAATCAAACTGTTGTCATCGGCCGGATCCGGTCACTTCTATGTCACGACCAAGAACAAGCGTCTGCATCCGGACAAGCTTGAAGTGAAGAAGTTCGACCCCGTCGTGCGCAAGCACGTGCCGTACAAAGAGACCAAGATCAAGTAAGAGCTCCTGCAGCTCTTTGAGATCGTGACCGGCCCGGCATCGCCCGGGCCTTTTGCTTTCCGGCGGGTGTTACTACGCAGGTGGCCCATCTGGCTTAACTTTCAATGGCTTGCGTGTCACAGTATCCGGATAGGTGACGGTCATTTCACGAGCGATACCGGCTCATTTGACTAGGTAATGCAATCGCATTACTATACGTCCTGTCCCTAGGAGATCCCAATGAATGCTTCTGCCGCCCTGGTCGCCGAGTCGACGTTGACCGATCGATATCAGACGACAGTGCCAGATCCGATCCGGCGCGTACTCAAGCTCGGCAAGCGCGACAAGCTTCGTTACACCGTACGCGCCGACGGAAGCGTCGTCGTTGAACGGGTGGCCGATGCGGATGCTGAGGATCCCGTGTTGGGCTCATTTCTTGAGTTTCTGGCACAGGATCTAACGACGCACCCCGAGCGCCTCCGTGGCTTCGACAAACAGTTGGTTGCGCAAGTAGAAGCACTGGTGGGTCACGTGGACGTTGATCTGGACGCCGTTCTGTCGCCGGACGATGAATGACATAGAGCCACCGCTGGCTCCATTGACGGTCAACGGCTGGTCTATATTCCCGCACCCCGCCTTTATTGAGCAGTTCTCCGATCTGCTGCAGCAAGTCCAAACACTCAAGAAAAGACACCCAGACTCGTATACTCAGAAGAACGCGACTAAGCGCCTCGCGGCAATCTGGAAGCTGCTTACCAAAGTCATTCCTGCGGACCCAACAGCGGATCAGTTCAGGCTAGGCAACACGCTTGGTGCGCAGTATCGTCATTGGTTCCGAGCGAAGTTCTTTCAACAATACCGCCTATTCTTTCGCTATCACGAGGCCAGCAAGGTCATCGTCATCGGATGGGTGAATGATAGCGATACGCTGAGGGCATACAATTCCAAAGATGACGCATACGCCGTCTTCTATCGCATGCTGGGAGCCGGCAACCCGCCTGACAGTTGGAACAAGCTGCTAAAGGAAGCTCATGAGGCCACCGCAGAGGCAACGCAGCTGCATTCACAGCTGGACGAGTTGTTGAAATAGACCTGCGATCCGATCTGCCGGCGTCTGCGGATAGAAGTTATTGTCTCGCTTGTAAGACTGCATGGGCCATCTGCGTAGTAACACCCTTTCCGGCGGGTGTTACTACGCTCCTGACCCTTCGGCCAGCATAATCAAGCAGACAAGGATTTCACGGAGATTTGTAATGGCGACAAAGCGGAAATATAAAAGCGACGCGTTCGAGGCGATCCATTCCTCCGCGGCCGCATTGCATCGGGTCGGCGCCGTAGACAAGGCGACGATGAAAGACTTCGATACTTCCTGTATCGAGGAGATCTCTCCTATCAGGCCGGCGCAAATCAAAATGCTGCGCGAGCGGAATAAGGTGAGCCAGCCGGTGTTCGCGCGTTACTTGAACACCAGCGAGAGCACAGTGGAAAAGTGGGAAACGGGCGCCAAGAAACCTAGTGGCATGGCGCTCAAGTTACTCAAAATCGTTGAAAAGCACGGGCTCGCGGTATTGGCCTAGCACGGCTCGACCGCGGCTGCGGTGGCCCCGCGTAAGGTCATCGCAAGGTTAGCGGGGTCATATGACCCGTACGCTCACTCCCGCAGAGTGGCCCGGCCGCACCGAAGGAGTCTATATCCGCCGATACCCGCAATGAATGCACCGCCGATCAACATCTTGGCGCCGTCTGTGGGGCCCAGTCCCGACAATCCAACAAATGCGCCGCACAAAATCATAAACCCACCAATCACTGCCTGGGCTCTTGGGCCAACCGTGACCATCGGCGGGGCTGTTTTTTCAGATGTCGCCATAGAGGTGATTTCGCCGGAACTTTCCTGCTGCGAGGTTACACCAGTATCCCTGCCGATTCGCTGATCGGCTCGGACCCGTCTACGATAGGTGAAGCAGTGCGGCCCAGACCTCACGCAATCATTCGAATAACGCGCGGCAATTCGGGGAGTCCGTGAATGAAGATTGGCAGGCGATCCTTCGTCCATTCCACGCTCATGGCCGCCGGCGGCTTGCTCGTCCCCGCGCGCACCCTGTGGGCGAAGGCCGGCTCCCCGGGGGTCCTTCCGGCGAGCCTGCCGGCCATTTCCGGGTCGGGGAAACCGGTTTCACTCAACCAATCGGACCTGAAGGATTTGCGCGCCAGTCTCAAGGGCCGGCTGGTCCTGCCCGCGGATGATGGGTACGAGGAGGCACGCAAATACTGGGATTCCGCCTTTGACCGTCATCCGGGGCTCATCGTACTGGCCGCCAACGCGGATGATGTCATCAAGGCCGTCCAGTTTGCCCGCGCGCATGACCTGCTGACGGCCGTAAAGGCCGGTGGTCACTGCCAGGTCGAAAAGGCAACCGCGTGCGATGGCGGATTGATGATCAACCTGTCCCTGATGCGGGACGTGCAGCTCGACGTGCCGGGGCGCCGCATCAAGGCGCAGGGCGGCGTGCTGCTCGGAGAGGTCGACCGCAAGACCCAGGCGGTGGGACTCGCGACAACTTTAGGCACTGCCACCGATACCGGCATCACCGGGCTGACCCTCGGCGGCGGCATCGGCCGGTTGATGCGCCCCTTCGGCCTGGCCATCGACAATGTGGTGTCCGCGCAGATCGTCACCGCGGACGGCCAGCTGCGGCAGCTGAGCGAGACGGACAACCCCGACCTCTTCTGGGCCATCCGGGGCGGCGGCGGCAACTTCGGTGTGGTGACGGCCCTCGAGTACCGTCTGCACCCCCTCGCGCATGACGTGCTCGCGGCCAACGGATCCTACCCGTACGAGCGGGCGGCTGACGTGCTGCGGGCGGTGACGGACCTTGCCGCGGGCATGCCCGATGAAATGACGCTGGGAGTCGAACTCTCCAACGACGAACGCGGACGCCAGGTCACCTGGTCCGGGTTCCATTCCGGCGATCCCAAGGAGGGTGAGCGGCTGCTCGAGCCTTTGAAGAAGCTCGGCAAGACATTGCGCGAACGGATGTCCGCGCAGAGCTACCTCAAGGCGCAAGGCGTTCCGACCAATGCGCCTCTGGCGGTTCCGCAGGCCCCCGCCAGTTACGAGCGACACGGTTACTTGCACGGCGAGCCGGGGGACGCGGTGTTCGGCGAGCTGGTCCGACGCTTTGCCGCCGTTCCCCCCACCATGGAATGCTTCGCCAGCCTCGGGCAGTTCGGGGGCGCGGTGCGGCGCGTCCGTCCCGATGCGACGGCCTACAGGAACCGCGCGGCCTCGTACGGTCTGCTGCTCGGCGATTCCTGGCAGGGCCGCTTGCAGCCCGAGGCAGTCCAGAAGGCATACCGCGAGGTGTGGAACGGGATTGAGCCCTTCACCAAGGGCTACTACATCAACGGCGACTCGGAGGTGATCGACCGGCGCGTACGCGCGACCTTCGGCGAGAACTATCCGCGCCTGGTGCGCGTGAAGACCCAGTACGATCCGACCAATCTCTTCAGTCTCAACGCGAACATCAAGCCCGCCCGCACCTGACTCCTGATGAGGCTGCCCTACGCCGGCTTCTCACCGCGCACCGTCGTGCGGTACAACTCGCGGCGATATCCCTGGTAGTCGTTGTAGGCCTGGTGCACGCACAGACGGTTGTCCCACAGCGCCAGCATGTTGGTCTCCCAGCGCAGGCGGCAGGCAAACACCGGCTGGGTGAGATGATCCGTCAGGTATTTGAGAATGGGCGCCGACTCCTCGGCATACATGCCCTCGATGCCGATTCCATAGGACGGATCGACGTACAGTGCCTTCTCACCCGTAACCGGATGCGTGCGCACCATGGGGTGAAAGTTGCCGTTGATCTTGCGCACCAGGCTCTCGGACAGCTTCTCCGCACCGCGCGTTGCCGCCAGCTGGCCGATCGGGCTGTCGCTGACCTGCACCGCATCCTGCGCCGAGCGCAGGACATCGCGCAGTGAGAAATGCACCCTCAGGTTCGCAATCAAGTGACGGTAGGTATCGCTCAGATTGAGGTAGGCAAGCGCCGAATTCGCCCAGGTCGTATCGCCACCGAAGGGGGGGATCTGCACCGAGCGCAGCGAAGTGATGGCCGGTGGTTCCGGCAGGAACGGGGAGTCCGTATGCCAGCCCTCGCCGAACACCATCTTTGACGGATCGTCGGCCTCCTTGATCAGGGGATGAACATTACGATGGCCCGGCACCCCCTGGGTGTAGGCATCCTCGGCGAAGGGCCCGAACCGAAGGCTGAAGGCCTCATGGGACTCGTGCGTGAGCCGCTGGCCGCGGAAGTAGATCATCTTGTGACGGAACAGCGCGTGGCGGATTTCCTCGAACTGGGCGTCCGTGACCTCCGCCGCCTGCACATTGCAGATTTCGGCCCCCATGGCCGCGCCCAGGGGGCGCACCTGGATATGCTGGTACGCGGCCGCGTGGTTATCGAACTTTCCGGTCGGATGGAGGCGCATGCGGGTGCCTTGGCGGGTTTTGATTGCACTGCAATGAGACAAGGGTAACACTTCACCTTCCGCCGCCAGAAGCGGCCGGTATCCGGTCTGATCTTTGCCGTGTAAAGTACAGTTACCCCCACTGACTTCACCTTTAAACCAGACCGCGCCATCATAGATACGGTGTTGCGAATGGAAGGCCCAATGACTGCTCAGCCCCAGCCCCCTCGATCTCTCAAGACGCTGTTTTTGCAGGCCCCTTCCTTTGAAGGCTTTGACGGTGGCGCCGGCTCGCGCTACCAGGCCAAGCGCGAGATCAAATCTTTCTGGTTCCCTACATGGCTGGCGCAGCCCGCGGCACTGGTGCCCGACTCGCGCGTGCTGGATGCTCCCGCGGACGAGCTGAGCGTGGCCCAAACCCGCCAGATCGCGCGTGATTTCGACCTGGTCATCATGCATACCAGCACCCCCTCGTTCCCCACCGACGCGCGCTTCGCCGAGTTGCTCAAGGAAGACAATCCGCAGATTCGCATCGGACTGGTGGGTGCCAAGCCCATGGTCGACCCTGAAGGCTCGTTGAAAGCCACCACGGCCATCGATTTCGTGTGCCGCGAAGAATTCGACTACACCTGCCAGGAAGTCGCCAGCGGCGCGCCCGTCGAGAACATCCGCGGCCTGTCGTATCGGGACGCAAGCGGCCGCATCGTGCACAACCTGCCGCGCGCCACCATCGAGAACATGGACGATCTACCGTTTGTGGCGCCCGTGTACAAGCGCGATCTGTCCATCCGCAACTATTTCATCGGTTACCTGAAGCACCCGTACGTGAGCTTCTACACCGGCCGCGGCTGCCGCTCGAAGTGCACTTTCTGCCTGTGGCCGCAGACCGTGGGCGGGCACCGCTATCGGGTGCGCTCCGCCGAAAACGTCATCGCCGAGGTGCGCTGGATCAAGGAGAACATGCCGGAGGTGAAGGAGATCATGTTTGATGACGACACCTTCACGGACAGCTCCGCCTTGGGCCGCGTCGAGGCGATCGCGCAGGGCATGGGCGCGCTGGGCATGACCTGGAGCTGCAATGCCAAGGCCAATGTTCCCTACAAGACCTTGAAGGTGATGAAGGAGAACGGGCTGCGCCTGCTGCTCGTCGGCTATGAATCCGGCGATGACCAGATCCTGCTGAACATCAAGAAGGGTCTGCGCACCGACATCGCGCGGCGCTTCACCGAGGACTGTCGCAAGCTCGGCATCCTGATCCATGGCACCTTCATTCTCGGGCTGCCCGGTGAAACCACCGAGACCATCGAGAAGACCATCAACTTCGCCAAAGAGATCAACCCGCACACCATCCAGGTCTCGCTGGCCGCGCCCTATCCCGGGACCACCCTGTACCGCCAAGCCGTAGAGAATGGCTGGCTGCAGGAAAATGATGCCGTCAACCTGGTCAATGACCACGGTGTGCAGCTGGCCGCGATCAGCTATCCGCATCTATCGAAGGAGCAGATCTTCCATAGCATGGAAGTGTTCTACAAACGCTTCTACTTCCGTCCCGGCAAGATCTGGGAGATCGTGCGCGAGATGCTCGGCAGCTGGGAGATGATGAAGCGCCGCCTGCGTGAGGGTGTGGAATTCTTCCGCTTCCTGCGCGCGCATCAGGCCTGAGTTTCGCGTGTGCATGCGGCCCCGCTGATCGCCGCGTTGGTGGGCTATGCCAGCTTGGGGATAGCGGCCGGGTATTCCGTCGTGGCCCTCACCGCCGTGCTGGCCTGGCGACGCTACGTCGCCCGCTCCCGTTACATCGTGACGGCGCAGCCGCCCGTGACGGTGCTGAAACCCCTGTGCGGCGAGGAACCCGGACTGTATGAGCACCTGCGCTCGTTCTGCCTGCAGGATTACGCGCAGTATCAGATAGTCTTCGGCACCCTCGATGCGGCCGACCCGGCCCTGGGCACGGTCGCGCGCCTCACCCAGGAGTTTCCGGATCTTGCCATCGATGTCGTGGTCAACCCGCAGCGGCACGGCCACAACAACAAGAGCAGCAATCTCATCAATATGCTGCCCATGGCGCGGCATCCGCTGCTGCTGATCGCGGACAGCGACGTCTCCGTGAACCGCGATTACCTCGCGGCGGTAACTGCGCCGCTGAGCGATCCGAGTGTCGGCCTCGTGACCTGCCTGTCGCATGATGCACCCACGCCGCGAGTGTGGTCGCGCCTGGGCGCGATGTACGTCAATGAGTGGTATTTCCCCTCCGTCATGCTGGCGTGGCTGTTTGGCCATCAAGGCTACGCGTCCGGCCAGACCCTGTGTCTGCGGCGCACAACGCTCGATGCCATTGGCGGGCTGCGTGGGCTAGTGGACCACCTCGCCGATGACTATCAACTCGGCCAGATGATTCGCGCGCAGGGTCTGCGCATCGTGCTGTCGCCGTACGAGATCCAGGCCGAACACCACGAGCCCGACCTGGTGGCCATGACCCGCCACGAATTACGCTGGATGCGCACGCTGCACATCGTAAGACCGATGAGTTTCCGGATGATTTTTCTCACCTTCAGTCTGGCGTTGGCGGTCATTGGTGTGCTGTTGACGAGCGCCGCACCCTGGCATCCGCTGCCGTGGGTGTTGTTCGGTGTGACGATACTGGCCAGGTTTGGCGTGCATTTCCTGCGCCGGCTGCGCCGTGGCCGACCGCTCCTCGAGGATGTGTTGCTGATACCCGTACGCGACCTGCTGACTTGCTGGCTGTGGTGCCAGAGCTTCTTCTCGCGGCGGATCAGCTGGCGGGGACACGAGTTCGACGTGGACTCGACAGGCGTGATGCGCCGCATTGCGTAATTCGAGCCGGGTTTGAGAGCTGCCGTCTATATCGCGGGCCTGCTGGGGCTTGCGCTGCTGACGATCCTGGTCGTGCACGCCGATGTGCCCGCCATCCTCGGTACCTGGAGGCTGGCCGGCGCCCCGCTGCTGTGGCTCGTCCCCTATCGGCTGATTTTCTTCGTGCTGTATGCGATTGGCTGGCGCGCGTTGCTGCGTCCATTTGATCCCGATGGACGGGCGCGGTTCGGCTATGTGCTGTGGGTCGCCACCGTACGTGAAGCCGTGGATCGACTGCTGCCCGTGGCCAGTGTCGGCGGCAGCGTCGTCGGCGTGCGTCTGATCCGCTGGCGTGGCCTGGCAACGGTTCCCGTCAGTGCCACGGTCATTGTCGAAATCCTTCTGACCCTGATGGCGCTTTACCTGTTCGGCGCCCTGGCGACCGTGATCCTGCTGGCCCAGGGCGCCGGTGTCAGTCACGGGCAGGTGCTCGCGGTGCTGGTGCTGAGTCTGCCGATCCCGCTGGGCTCATGGCTGTTGCTGCGCTATGGCTCCGTGTTCCAGCGGATGCAGCGCCTGCTCAGTCCGCTGGTGGGCCTGACCGGGGCCGAGGCGGCCAGCTCACTGGATGCCGACCTGCGCGCCTGCCTGGGACGCATCCGCACGTTGCTGATGGCCGGCGCGCTGCAACTCGTGGCCCTCATTTCCGCGTCGCTTGAGATCTGGTGGGCGCTGCGACTGTTCGATCATCCCGTGAGCGCAGCTTCCGCCGTCATGCTCGAGGGGCTCACCCAGGCCGTGCGGCACCTTGCCTTCATCGTGCCTGCGGGCCTTGGCGTGCAGGAGGCCGCGCTGGTGCTGTTCGGTCATACCCTGGGGGTGAGCACCGAACTGGCGCTGGCCGTCTCGGCGGTCAAGCGCATGCGTGAAGTGCTGTGTGGGCTGCCGCCGCTGCTGTCGTGGCAATGGCTGGAAGCACGAAGAATAGGCGCGGCGCGTCCGGACGGCTAATCTTGCTGCGGCATGCCCGAGCTACCTGAAGTTGAAACCACGCGCCGCGGCCTTGAGCCTCACCTGACCGGTCAGACCATCCTGCGCCTGAGCATCCATGACCACCGTCTGCGCTGGCCCGTGGACGCGCGCCTGCCGCAGATCCTCGCCGGCCAGCGTGTCGAGTCCGTCGAACGGCGGGCCAAGTACCTGCTGCTGCGCCTGACGCATGGCACGGTGCTGTGGCACCTGGGCATGTCCGGCAGTCTGCGCATCGTGCCCAGCGAGCTACCCGTCGCTGCGCATGACCACATCGATCTGGCCCTCACCTCCGGTCATACGGTGCGCTTCAATGATCCGCGCCGCTTTGGCTGCGTCATTTACGTGCTCGGCGATCCGCAGGCCCATCCGCTGCTGGCGAAACTGGCGCCCGAACCGTTTGCGGCCGGCTTTGATGCGGACTACCTGTGGCGCATCTCGCGGCGGCGCAAGGTGTCGGTGAAACAGCTGATCATGAATGGCCAGGTGGTCACCGGGGTCGGGAACATTTACGCCAGCGAAGTGCTGTTCCAGTCCGGCATCCGCCCGCGCCGTTACGGCGGCAGTCTCACGCGCGCCGAGGCCACGCGTCTGGTCCAGGCCATCCGCAAGGTATTGCGCCAGGCCATTCGCGTCGGCGGCACCACCCTGCGTGACTACGTGAATCCGGATGGCAACCCGGGCTACTTCCGCCAGAAGCTCTATGTGTACGAGCGTGCCGGCGAGCCCTGTCGCAACTGCGGCACCGTCATCCGCGGCTTCACCCAGGGACAACGTTCGACTTACTACTGTCCCAGCTGCCAGAGGTAAAATTTTGACGCAAGCCATCATCAGGCACTTGGGCAATGTCGATCCGGTGATGAAGCAGCTGATCGCCGCCGCCGGCGCCTTCGCGATCGAGACGCGCGAGGAGCATTCGCCCTTCGAAACCCTGGCGCGCGCCATCGCGCATCAGCAGCTGAACGGCAAGGCGGCGCAGTCGATACTCAACCGCTTCATCAGCACCTGCGGGCAGGGGGTTTTCCCCGAACCCGAAGCCGTGCTCGCGCTGGAGGATGCCGCGCTGCGCGCTTGCGGATTCTCTTTTTCGAAAATCGCCGCGTTGCGCGACCTGGCGACCAAGACCCTGAGCGGCATCGTCCCGCTGCGCGAGCACCTGCATACTTTGAGCGACCTTGAAATCATCGAGCGGCTCACCGCGGTGCGCGGCATCGGGCGCTGGACCGTCGAAATGCTGCTGATGTTCCAGATGTGCCGGCCCGACGTGCTGCCCGTCGATGACTTCGGGGTGCGCCACGGCTTTCGCCTCGCCTATGGGTTCAAGCAGATGCCGGCACCCAAGGCGCTGGCGCTGTTTGGCGAGCGCTGGGCGCCGCATCGCAGCGCGGCCGCCTGGTACCTGTGGCGCGCCGTGGATCTGCACCGCGCCGGACGACTGCCACCGCCCGCGGCCGCCTTGAAGTTGCCACGGCTGCCGCGTAAGCGCCGCAAACTCAAACGCGCCGCAGTTTCTTCAGTTCGGCGTGCACCAGCGGATGCACAAACTCGTGGACGTCGCCGCCCAACACCGCGATCTCGCGCACCAAAGAAGAAGAAATGAATGTGAACTGTTCCTGCGGTGTCAGGAACACGGTCTCGATGTCACGGCACAGGTGGCGGTTCATGTTCGCCAGCTGGAACTCGAATTCAAAATCCGACACGGCGCGCAGGCCGCGGATGATCACCGACAGCTTATGCCGGCGCGCGAACTCCACGGTGAGTTCCGAGTAGCCCACCACTTCGACGTTCGGCATGTCCGCGAGCACTTCGCGCGCCAGAGCCACACGTTTTTCCTGGGTGAACAACGGCGCCTTGCCGGCGTTCGTGGCGATGGCGACCACCACCCGATCAAACAGGCCGCAGGCGCGCCGCACCAGGTCGACATGACCTTTCGTGATCGGATCAAAGGTTCCCGGGTACAGGGCGTGTCGATTTATCAAAGTGTTCTCCGCAGCAGATGATACCCGACCTCGCCGGCG
>DATHOA010000165.1:0-4429 GCA_035485475.1 Steroidobacteraceae bacterium
TCCAGCAACCCCTCACCCAGATCCAGCCGCAGGCCCCTGGCCTCCTCGCGGCGGCTTTCGGCCTCGCGCGCCTGCGCTTCGGTCTGAATTTGCGTGGCATCGGCGGCGTAGCGGTCGCGCTCCTTGGCGTACCGGCCGCCGAGCACCTGCGCCTTGTCCGCGTTTGCAACCTGCACCACACCGAGCAGGCCCGCGGCCACGTCCATCAGATGTTCGCGTTCCTTCTTGGCCTCGTAGAACGACCACTGGTCATTCGCCTCGGTGCGATGGATGACCGCCGCGGTATGGGCGCGATGCGAGGCAATCGTCACGAAGGCCAGCACGATGCCGATTACGCCCACCATGACACTGACGGTCTTGGTGAAGGCATCGCCGCCGCCCTCGTGGGAGGTGTGAATCTCAACTTCAGCCATGCATGTCTTCCGTAGCAAAGGGATAGCCGGCCACTTCCTTGAGGGATGCCAGCACGATATGGCCGAGGGCGCGCAGATCCGCGCTCGGCTGGCTCATGTCGGGAACCTGGATCACGGTCATGCCGGCGGCGTGGGCCGCACGCACCCCGTACTCGGAGTCCTCGACCGCCAGGCAGGCCCGGGGGTCAACGCCCAGATACCCGGCCGCTCGCAGGTACACCTCGGGATTCGGTTTCGGCTGGTTGACCTGATCCGCCCCGATGACCACCTTGAAGCGCTCCAACAGGCCTGCCCGGCGCAGCTTTTCGACGGCATGCACCGTGCCCGAGGAGGTCGCGATGGCCATGGGCAAACCCAGCTCGGCCACGGTGTCGAGCAACGCGACGGCGCCCTCCTTCAGCGGCGCCGGGGTCACCTGATTCAACTGCGTGAAGTGTCGGTTCCAGGCCTGGAAGAACGCATCACAATCGAGCGTAGGTCCGAAACCCTCCCGGATCACGGCGCGGGCAATGGGCTCCGCGGCACCGACACAGCGCAGCAGCAGATCCATGCGCGGCGTGATGCCGCGCTCATCGCAGGCCGCAATGAAGGCCTCCTGCGCGACACGCTCGGTGTCCAGCAGCGTGCCATCCATGTCGAAAATGACGGCGTCGAAGTGCTTCAGGGCTAGTGGGCCGAGGATGGCTTAAGACTGCGGCGCCCCGCGCGGCGCGCCGGCTTGGCTTCGACCGGGGCCGCCGGCGCTGCCACGACCAGCGGCACCGGCTGACTCACCAGCGCGATCTGCAGCACCTCATCAATCCATTTCACCGGCTTGATGTTCAGATTGCCCTTGATGTTGTCGGGGATCTCCGCCAGGTCCTTCACGTTCTCATCCGGGATGAGCACGGTCTTGATCCCACCGCGATGGGCGGCGAGCAGCTTTTCCTTCAAGCCCCCGATGGGCAGCACTTCCCCGCGCAGCGTGATTTCACCGGTCATCGCGACATCCGACTTCACGGCAATACGCGTCAGCGCCGATACCAGCGCGGTACACATGCCCACGCCGGCACTCGGACCATCCTTCGGCGTCGCCCCTTCGGGCATATGCAGGTGGATGTCGTTCTTCTGGTAGAAGTCCTGCTCCAGGCCCAGCACCTGGCTGCGGCTGCGGACCACGGTCATCGCCGCCTGGATGGACTCCTGCATCACCTCGCCCAGATGGCCGGTGTGCTGCAGCTTGCCCTTGCCCGGCACGATGGCCGCTTCAATCGTCAGCAGCTCACCGCCGACTTCCGTCCAGGCAAGACCCGTGACCTGCCCAATGCGATCGCTGTCCTCAGCCTTGCCGTAGCGGAAGCGCTTCACGCCGAGGTATTTCTCCAGGTTGCGCGGCGTGACGGAGATGGCCTTCTGTTCCTTGTCATCGAGCAGCAGCTGCTTCACCGACTTGCGGCCGATCTTGGCAATCTCGCGCTCGAAGTTACGCACACCGGCCTCGCGCGTGTAGTGACGCACGATGTCCAGCAGCGCCGGGTCGGAAACCTTCAGCTCATCATCCTTCAGCCCATTCGCCTTCATCTGCTTGGGCACGAGATAGCGCCGGCCGATGTTCATCTTTTCATCTTCGGTGTAGCCCGGCAGACGGATGACCTCCATGCGGTCGAGCAGCGGCCCGGGGATATTCAAGGTATTCGCCGTGCACACGAACATCACCTCGGACAGGTCCAGGTCGACCTCCAGGTAATGATCGTTGAAAGTCGCGTTCTGCTCCGGATCGAGTACCTCCAGCAGCGCCGATGAGGGGTCGCCACGAAAGTCCATGGACATCTTGTCCACTTCGTCCAGCAGGAATAGCGGGTTATGGACGCCGGCCTTGGCCATGTTCTGCACGATCTTGCCGGGCATCGAGCCGATGTAGGTGCGCCGGTGGCCGCGGATCTCGGCCTCATCGCGCACACCGCCCAGGGACATGCGCACGAACTTGCGGTTCGTGGCGCGCGCAATGCTCTGCCCCAGCGAGGTCTTGCCCACGCCCGGGGGCCCGACCAGGCACAGGATCGGTCCGCGCAGTTTTTCGACCCGATGCTGCACGGCCAGGTACTCGACGATGCGCTCCTTGACCTTGTCCAGACCAAAGTGGTCTTCGTCCAGCACCGATTCGGCCTTGGCGATGTCCTTGAGGATCTTGGTGCGCTTCTTCCACGGCACCTTCACCAGCCAGTCGATGTAGTTGCGGACGACCGTCGCCTCCGCTGACATCGGCGACATCATCTTCAGCTTGTTGAGTTCGGCGCCCGCCTTCTCGCGTGCCTCCTTGGGCATGCCCGCCTTGGCGATCTTCTGCTCCAGGTCCGTGAGCTCGTTGCCGCCCTCGTCCATTTCGCCAAGTTCCTTCTGAATGGCCTTCATCTGCTCATTCAGGTAGTACTCGCGCTGCGACTTCTCCATCTGCGCCTTGACGCGGCCACGGATGCGCTTCTCGATCTGCAGCACATCCATTTCGCCTTCGATGGCGACCAGGATGTGTTCCAGGCGCTTGCGAACGTCCAGGATCTCCAGGACCTTCTGCTTCTCGCCCAGCTTCAAAGACATGTGCGCGGCCACGGTGTCGGCCAGCCGGCCCGCATGGTCGATGCCCGCCAGCGCCGTCAGCACCTCCGGGGGCACCTTCTTGTTCAGTTTCACGTACTGCTCGAACTGCGAGATCACCGAGCGGCCGAGCACGTCCATTTCACGCTCGTCGTAGGTTTCCCCGTCCGACTGCGTCGTGACATCGGCGCTGTAGTAGTCGCCGGCTTCGAGCTTGTCGATACGCGCACGATCGATTCCTTCGACCAGCACCTTGACCGTTCCGTCCGGCAGTTTCAGCAGCTGCAGAATGGTGGCGATGGTGCCGATGCGATAGAGGTCCTCGACCTTCGGGTCATCCACATCCGCCTGCTTCTGCGCAATGAGCATGATGCGCTTGTCGCCGCGCATGGCGACATCGAGGGCCTGGATGGATTTTTCCCGGCCCACGAACAGCGGGATGACCATGTGCGGATAGACGACTACGTCCCGCAGTGGCAGCACGGGCACGCTCTGGGCGGTTGCTGCCGCAGGGATCGTGGAGACCGGTTCGGTCATGGTGTATTCCTCGCTGATGCAAAGGTTAAGGCAAGCGCGGCGGCGGCAGTGCCCGGCGTACCTGTCACGTGTCTAATATAACGGGGATTTGGGGCTCCGCCACGCCGTTTCAACGTAGCGGGTCCACAGATTTATGAAGAGGACAGTCGCCACCCGGCCAGCCAGGGGCTTCGAAAGTGCGGTCAGCGCACCGTTCAGTGTGCGCTGCCCGAGGCTCGCCGCGGTTCTTCTTCAGTTCGATATACCACGTATGGCTTGGACTGCCCTTCGATGACGGTCTCATCGACAACCACCTTCTGCACATTCCGCAGCGTCGGCAGGTCGTACATCATATCGAGCAGCGCCGTCTCCAGGATGGTGCGCAGACCCCGCGCACCGGTCTTGCGCTGCATGGCGCGATGGGCCACGGCCCGCAGGGCCTCTTCCCGGAACTCGAGCTCGGCGCCTTCCATTTCGAACAGGCGTCGGTACTGCTTGGTCAGTGCATTGCGCGGCTCGGTGAGGATGGAGATCAGTGCCGCCTCGTCCAGCTCATCCAGGGTCGCCACCACCGGCAGACGGCCCACGAACTCCGGGATCAGCCCAAACTTGATGAGATCTTCCGGTTCCACATCGTGGAACAGGTCGCTGCCATGCGGACGATCGCGCACGTCGCGCACTTCGGAGGTGAAGCCGATGCCACCCTTCTGGGTGCGGTTCTGGATGATTTTCTCCAGCCCCGCAAATGCCCCGCCCACGATAAAGAGGATATTGGTGGTATCCACCTGCAGGAATTCCTGCTGCGGATGCTTGCGGCCGCCCTGGGGCGGAACCGAGGCCACCGTGCCCTCGATGAGCTTCAGCAGCGCCTGCTGTACGCCCTCGCCGGACACGTCGCGGGTGATGGACGGGTTGTCGGACTTGCGCGA
>DATHOA010000166.1:0-14388 GCA_035485475.1 Steroidobacteraceae bacterium
GCACGCGCCAGGGCCAG
This sequence comes from Steroidobacteraceae bacterium, assembly GCA_035485475.1. Lineage (GTDB taxonomy): Bacteria > Pseudomonadota > Gammaproteobacteria > Steroidobacterales > Steroidobacteraceae > DAIDKA01. The sequence continues at coordinate 18 of DATHOA010000166.1, forward strand.
CATCGCAGGGCTGCCATCCACTGCCGTGATCCGGGCTGTGGCGGCGGCTCTGCTTAAGCGGATGGCGATATCGCCGGGCCCGCAGCCCAGGTCCACCACCTGTCCCAGGTGGCCGGGAAAGCTGCTGACCACGTCACGCACGAAAGCCTGGTTTGAGTCGGAAAAATCGGCACTCGCATAGGCCGCGGCCTCCGCCTCGCCGTCCATGATTTCCGGTTCGAGTATTCTGTCCATGCGCCCATTATGAGGCTTCGTCGCAAATTCGGCGCCGTTGGTCGCAATCAGCGCCGAGTGCCGAACGCAGTACTATCATCGCCGCATGTACTCGCTTCGCGAACCGCTGCCGGCCGATGTCGCCGCCCATGCCGCCGGCCCGTTCGGCGGCTATCGGCGCTTTCCGGTGTTCAGTGCACCATGGTTGCTGGGTCGCAGCGCAATCTTCATACCGCTGACGGGCAGCCTGGGCGTGCTGCAGAGTACCCTGGTCGGGCTTGGCTTCGGGGATACCCGATTGGGCTGGCAGACCGCCGCGGTTCTGGTCCCGATCTGGGTAGCCTTTGGCATTGCCGGCCCGGTCATGGCGACGGTGGCCCGGCATCGCTTGCCACCCGCAAGGCTGACCGTGACGATTGCCATACTGCTGGGGCTCATCGTCAGCCTCATGTGTCAACAGTTGGCGGAGATCTACTCACGCGCCGCGCTTCTGCCGCGCTATATGGCGGTCTTTCCCGGGTTTGATCCGTCGACTCGGCCGCATCCGTCCGCACTGCTGCTGTGGGCGGTGCGCGCCTGGCAATTCGTGCTTTTTTCCTTTCTCGGTGGCGGCGTCGCGCTCTTGGCCTTCTTCCGCGAGCAGCACTGGTGGCAGATCTCCCGCCATGCACACGCGCTCGCCGTGGTGAACCAGGAAAAGGAAGAAGCGGATCTGCGGCTCATGGTGCTGCAGGCGCAGGTCGAACCGCACTTCCTGTTCAACACCCTGGCCTCGGTGCACAGCCTGATCCGGCAGGATCCCGCGCGCGCTGAAGCCACTCTGGAGGCGCTGGTGGATCACCTGCGCGTGACATTGCCGAAGCTGCGCGCGGACGTCGGCAACGCTTATTCGACACTGTCCGAACAGCTGGAGATCTGTCGCAGCTATCTGACGGTGATGAAGGTGCGCATGGGCCCACGCTTCACCTTCGTCATCGATGTGGATCCGGCGTTGCAGCGCCACCCCTTTCCGCCGCTGCTGCTGATTTCCCTGGTCGAGAATGCAATCAAGCACGGCATCGAACGCATGACCGGTGACGGACAGATCATGGTCAATGCGGCCATCGAGTCGCTGACGGAATCGCGGCAACTGGTGGTCAGCGTGGTCGATACCGGTGCCGGACTGCGCGCGACCGCAGCCGTCGGCATGGGTTTGAACAATATCCGCGATCAGCTGATCGCGCGCTTCGGGCCACGCGGTTCACTGACGCTGCGGGACCGCACGGCCGGCGGGGTTATCGCGAGCCTGCGCGTCCCCTATGAGGAGGCGGCATGAGTCGGCCCCGCGCGCTGGTGGCTGAGGATGAGGTGCCGCAACGGCGCCGGCTGTGTGAACTGCTCGGGGAGCTGTGGCCGGAGCTTGAGATAGTGAGCGAATGCGGGGACGGCCTCACGGCCCTCGAGGCACTGACCAGTCAGCAGCCGGATGTCGCCTTCCTCGATATCCGCATGCCGGGCCTCACGGGGCTGGAGGTGGCACGCGCCGCCGATACCACCCAGGTCGTGTTTACCACGGCCTTTGAAAGCCACGCACTGGACGCCTTCGACCACGCCGCGGTGGACTACCTGCTCAAACCCATACGACGTGAGCGTCTTGCACAAAGCGTCGTGCGCCTCAAGCAGCGTCTGGCCGAAACGCCCGCGGATCTGAAGCGGGCATTTGGTGTCAATGCGGGGATGCGCTGGATCACCGGCAGCGCGGGCCTGGTGACCCGGGTGCTCGGCATCAATGAAGTGCTGTTCTTTGCCGCGCAGGACAAGTACGTGCGCGTGGTGACCGCGGATGACGAAGTCCAGATCCGCACGCCCTTGCGCGAACTGCTGGCCGCGCTGGACCCGGAGGCGTTCTGGCAGATCCATCGCAGCGTGATCGTCCGCGCCGGTGCCATCCATCGCATCGAAACCGGCGACGATGGTCGCACCAGGCTCACGGTGAAGGGCCGTACCGAGGAGCTGCCGGTGAGCCAGGCCTTTCAATTTCGCTTCAAGCCGATGTAGAGGGATCCATGACAGCAGCTCTTGAAATCCGCGGCATCCGCAAAGTCTTTGGCGACAAGGTCGCCATCGAATCGCTGGACCTGACCATTCCGCGCGGGGCGACCTACGGGTTGATCGGTCCGTCGGGCGCCGGCAAGACCACGGCCATCCGCATGGTCATGTCAATCCTGTTTCCGGATCGCGGCGCGATCAACGTACTGGGTCAGGGATCGGCGCTGGAGGCCAAGGACCGCATCGGCTACCTGCCGGAGGAGCGTGGCTCCTACCGGAAAATGACGGTCGGCGCGTTCCTGTCCTACATGGGGTGTCTGAAGGGACGCACGCGCGCCCAGGCCAGCGGGCGCGCCGACCGGCTGCTCGGGCGCCTCGGGCTGCCTGACGTCAGCACCAAAAAGTGCGAAGACCTGTCCAAAGGCATGCTGCAGCGGGTGCAGTTTGTCGCGGCCATCGTCAATGAGCCCGACCTGCTGATCCTCGACGAACCGTTCGGTGGGCTCGACCCCGTGAGCGTGCGACTGCTCAAGGAAGTCATCGCGGAAGAACACCAGCGCGGCGCCACCATCATTTTCTCGACCCATGTGATGGCCCACGCGGAGGAGTTGTGCGAACAGATCGTCATGATTCATCAGGGCCGCAAGGTGCTCGATGAACCCATGGCGGGTCTGCGCCGCCAATACGATACGCGGCATATCCTGCTTGAGCCTCTGGAGGCCGGTGCCAATCTGCTGGCCCTGCAGAGCGTCGCGGGCGTCGAGAACGTGAAGCTCAATGACCAGGGCTGCGAGATACGCCTGGCGCCCGGCACTGCTCCGGGTGGCGCGATGCGTGCAATCGCCGCGCTCGTCGCCCCGGCACGCATTGAACTGGCCCGCATCCGTCTTGAAGATGTCTTCATCCGTCTGGTCAGCGAATCCGGAGCGGGCCACGAATCACGCGAAGCCCTGCGCACGCATCTGCAGGGTCTGTCCAACACGGGAGCCGCACAATGAGTCTTTCCCTGAACCGCATTGGACTGGTCGCCGCGCGCGACTTCAAGGCCACGATCACCTCGCGCGCATTTTTGCTCGGCCTGCTGGTGATGCCGGTGCTGGTGGTGATATTCACGGTCCTGGGTCCGCGCATCCTCAACTCGCGCAGCCCCCAGGTGGTCGGTGAGGTGATGGTCATCGATCCCACCGGCAAGGTCACCGCGCAACTGCAGCAGACGGTGCTGCCGACGGATATTGAGTTGCGCCGCTCGATGGAGACCGGTCAGAACCCGGCGGCCCCGCCGGCGCGCTCCGCTGCCACCGCCGCGCCGTCGGTCGGCCCGCCCATTCCTCAAGTGTCGCTGGTACCGCTGCCCGGCGATGCCGATGTTTCAACCCACAAGACCTGGCTCATTCAGCCACGCGATGCGACGCCGCAGCACCTGGCCATCGTGGTGGTACGACCCGACGCAGTGGTGCGGCGTACTGATTCGGCCGCATTTGGTAATTTTGATCTGTACACCTCGGCGCGTATTGATGACAACACCGAGACCACTTTGCGCGGCAGCCTCCGCGCGGCGCTGATCGCCGCGCGACTGCACAGCATCGGCCAGGATCCGGCCATCATTGCCACGGCCCAGCAGGTCATGCAGCCGGAATCCGTGGTCGTCTCGGCGGCCGGCGAGCGCTCCGGCTCGCGCGGTGTCGCGCGTTTCCTGCCCCTGGCCTGCGGCGTTCTCATCTTCATCGGTGTCATCACGGCCGGGCAGGCGCTGATGACCTCCACGGTGGAGGAGAAGTCCAACCGGGTGATCGAAGTGCTGCTCGCCGCGGTCTCACCGCTGGAACTCATGTTCGGTAAATTGCTGGGGCAGCTGGGCTTGGGCCTGACGCTGACCGCGGTGTATCTGGGAATGGCAGTGTTTTCGCTGGCGCAGTACTCCCTGGCGGGCCTGCTCGATCCCATGCTGATCCTCTACGTGTTCGCGTTCTTCATTGTCACCTTCCTGGTGTTCGGCTCGTTGATGCTGACCATCGGTTCGGCGGTGAATCAGATGGCCGAAGCCCAGGCACTGATGGGTCCGGTGATAATCCTGCTGATCGCGAGCTACTCTCTGACCCCCGTTATCGGTCAGGCGCCCAATTCCACGTTCAGCGTTGCGATGAGCTTCATTCCGCCGGTCAATACCTTCGCGATGATCGCGCGCATAGCATCCAGTGCGCCGCCGCCCGCCTGGGAGGTGTGGACGACCTTGCTGATCAGCTGCGTGACTTCCGCGCTGGTGATCTGGTTTGCCGCCAAGGTGTTCAAGATCGCACTACTCATGCATGGCAAACCGCCGAGCATCGCGACCCTGTTCAAGTGGGCGCGCATGGCCTGAAGCAGCGTGCGCCCACTGCAGTCCATTGCGCGCGGGCGCCCAGCTCACCACTATCGGCGGCTCGAGCGGTGACTCACTGTGTGGTGGAGGCGGTGCGCCCAGTGCGGCGAGTAGGCTGAGGCGGATCGCGCTGGAGTCGCAGGTCCAGAACAGCTGCGCCAGATCCGCGCGCAGCGCCGCCAGTTCGGTGCGGGTGTGCTGCAGCTGACTCAAGGCAGCAATGGTGTCGCGCGACAGGTTGACGAGGGTCGCGGCCGGAGGCAGGTTGCCTTCGTCCTTGCCATGCCAAAGCATAAGTTCGCGCAGCCGCTGCGCCGACAGCTGCACGTTCGCGTCTCCCAATTGCATGCCTCATAATCGCATGCCGCGATGCGGGGCGGGAGTCTCTCAGAGCTACGGTTTGACTCTGCCGGGGGGCTTGGCACGTCGGGTCGGTTCGGCGACCGCGGGGTCCTCCGGCCAGTAGTGGCGGGGGTAACGGCCGCGCATATCCTTGCGCACCTCCGCGTAGGATCCCCGCCAGAAGGTTGCCAGATCGCGCGTGATCTGCACCGGTCGCTGCGCCGGGGAGAGTAATTTGAAGGTCACCGGCACCCCGCCGGCCAGCCGGGGGGACGCCAGCACCCCGAACACCTCCTGTAAGCGCACGGCGACCACGGGCGCGAGCTCATCACGATAGTCGATGCGGATGCGTGAGCCGGTCGGCACCGTAAAATGCGTCGGCGCCAGCTCGTCCAGGCGCAGCTGCTGCTCGTGCCTGAGCAGCCCCTTGAGAATCTGCGACATGGACAGGCGCGCCAGGTGCGACAGGCGGGTGACGCCAATCAACCAGGGTCTGAGCCAGCTTCCCGGATCGGCACTGAGGGTCCCCTCATCCACCGCGGGCCAATCGGCCGTCACCGCCGCGGCTGCGTGGGCGCGCACAAATTCCATGCGGGCCTGCAGGTCCCGGCTTTCCTCATTCCACGGCAAGCATCCCAGCCCCAGCTTGGTGATGCCCTCGAGCATGGCGACCGCGGCAGCCTCCGGCGGGACCTCCCGCAACGGCCGTTCGGCAATCTCCAGCTCGAACAGGCGCGTGACGCGGCGGGCGACCACGATCTGTTCGCGATCATCCCAATGCACTTCATCCGTCACCCGCAGGTGCGCTGAAAAATGCTCTTCGAGGTCCTCGCGGGACAGCGGCGCAGCCAGCGTGATGCGCGCGTCACGGTCCCGGTCGTCCGCGTCGATGGCGACGATGAATTCACGCAGCGCCAGGCTCTGCGGCTGGGCGAACTGGGCGCCGCGGCCGTTTGACAGGACGAAGCGGTTGTCGCCGCCAGGGCGTTTGCGGGCGATGCGGTCGGGATAGGCCAGGGCGAGCAGCACGCCCTCCAGTCCCGAATGGGCCGCTCCCGCGGACGCGGGCAGGGCCGCGCCGGAACTGTCCGACTGCCGTAACAGGTCCCGGGCCAGGCGTCGGGCCCGCTGCAGCGCGCCACGCTCCACACCGGCCGGTTCGGATTGCCCGTGCAGCACGCTCAGCCGGGAACGTATGTCCGCATCCCCGGCCGCGCCGGCCGCGCGCAGCAGGTCGCGCTCGGACAGCAATGCCGCCAGATCCGCGGCCAGCGGCACGCAGCCCAGCGGGCGCGCGGCGAGCAGCATATGGGCCAGTCGCGGATGCAGCGGCAAGCGCGCCATTTCGCGGCCATGGGCGCTCACCCGGCCCTTTTCATCCAGCGCATCCAGGCGTCCCAGCAAATCGCGCGCGCTGGTCAGTGTGGCGGTGGGCGGCGGATCCAGCCAGGTCAGCGTCCCGGCATCGATTGCACCCCACGCGGCCAGCTCCAGCGCCAGACCCGCCAGGTCGGTTTGCAGAATCTCCGGTGCGGAGAATGCGGCGAGGGAGCGCTGCGCACCCTCACTCCAGGCCCGGTAGCACACGCCCGGCTCGAGCCGCCCGGCGCGGCCTTGCCTTTGATCGGCCGAGGCGCGTGAAATGCGGGCCGTTTCCAGCCGCCCCATGCCGGTGACCGGATCGAACAGCGCCCGGCGCTCCAGCCCCGAATCGACCACGATCCGGATGCCCTCGATGGTAAGACTGGTCTCGGCGATATTGGTGGCCAGCACCACTTTGCGCGCGCCCTGGGCAGCCGGGGCCAGCGCCGCATCCTGCTCCTCGGGTCGCAGCTCCCCGTACAAGGGCAGCACCTGTGTGCCGGCCGGCAATGCACCGTTCTGCAACTGCGCTTGCACGCGACGGATTTCGCGCATCCCCGGCAGGAACACCAGCACATCGCCCGCCTCCTCGCTCAATGCCCGGCGCACGATGCGCGTGGTGAGCGACTCGAGCGTCTCACTATTGGGCACAAAGGGGCCCGGCAGCAGCGGTGCGGCGCTGCCGGCATAGCGCGTGGCCACGGGGAAGCTACGCCCCAGCGATTGCACCACCGGTGCATGACCGAGTTTTGTGGCAATGGCTTCAATGTCGAGCGTGGCCGACATCACCAGCACTTTGAGCTCCGGCGCCAGGTTCGCCTGGGCATCGAGGGTGAGCGCCAGACCCAGATCAGCCTGCAGGCTGCGCTCGTGGAACTCATCGAAAATGACCAGGCCCACGCCTTCCAGCGCCGCATCCTGCTGCAACATGCGCGTGAGCACGCCCTCGGTGACCACCTCGATGCGGGTGTCACGCGAGACCCGCGTGTCCATGCGCATGCGATGCCCGACCGTGCGGCCCACCTCCTCGCCCAAAGTCCGCGCCATGCGCGCGGCGACCGCGCGCGCCGCGAGCCGGCGTGGCTCGAGCATGATGATGCGGCGATCGTGCAGCCAGCCGCACTCCAGCAGCACCAGCGGCACCACCGTGCTCTTGCCCGCGCCCGGCGGCGCCTGCAATACCACAGCGGCTGCGCCGGCGAGTTTGGCGGTCAGTTCGGGAAGGACTGTCTCAATGGGCAGTCCGGATGGCCGCGCGCGCTGCACTCAAGCCGCGCGCCGTGCACGCCAGGAGGTGACGGCAAACATCACCCAGCCACCGATCAGCAGAATGCCGCCCAAAGGCGTGGTCAGGCCCACCACCAGGGGTGCGCCCAGGGTGATGTGGAACGCCAGCAGGTACAAACTGCCGCAGAAGGTCACGATGCCACCGACCAGCAGCCACGCCGCGGCGCGCAGCCCGTCGTTGTAGCCGCCGCGGGCGACGGTGCCCAGCACCAGCAGGCCCAGCGCCTGGAAAAACTGGAAGCGCACGCCGGTGTCGTAGATTTCCAGCTGCGCCGGTGTGAGTCGGCCGGGCAGCGCATGTGCACCGAGCGCGCCACCGATGGTCGCGAGCGCCATGAACGCGCCCCCCGTCACGAGGATCCAGCGCGAGGCCCGCGCCGCGCCCAAGTCGGCAGTACCCATCACTTACGCCGCGGCCTCGTATGCTGGGTGCGGAACGGCTGGGTGGCCTGGCGCTGACCCTCCTGTGCCCCCCCGGTGTTGGCGGGCTGCCAGGATGGAACCAGCTGCTGCTTGCCATTGCCGATCAGGTCCGCCCGGCCCATGCGGCGCAAGGCCTCGCGCAGCATGGGCCAGTTGTTGGCATCGTGGTAGCGCAGGAAGGCTTTGTGCAGACGGCGCACTTTCAGACCCTTCGGGATCAGGACTTCCTCGCTGTCATGGCTGACGCGATGCAGAGGATTCTTGCCGCTGTGATACATGGCCGTCGCAGTGGCCATCGGCGAGGGCAGGAACGCCTGTACCTGGTCGGCGCGGAAACCGTTGGTCTTCAGCCACAGCGCCAGTTCGAGCATGTCCGTATCCGAGGTGCCAGGGTGTGCGGCGATGAAGTAGGGGATCAGGTACTGCTCCTTGCCCGCCTCCTTCGAAAAGCGGTCGAAGAGTTCCTTGAACTTATGGTACGTACCCACTCCCGGCTTCATCATCTTTGACAGCGGGCCATCGCCGATCGCTTCGGGTGCGATCTTCAGATAGCCGCCGACGTGGTGCTGCGCCAGCTCCTTCACATACTCGGGTGATTCGCTCGCCAGGTCATAGCGGACACCGGAGGCGATCAGCACCTTCTTGATGCCCGGCAATTCGCGCGCACGCCGATACAGCTTGATCAGCGGCGAATGATCGGTGTTCAGATTCGGGCAGATTCCCGGGAACACGCACGAGGGGCGGCGACAGGCGCTTTCGATTTCGCGCGTCTTGCACGCGAGCCGGTACATGTTCGCGGTCGGGCCACCCAGGTCCGAAATCACACCGGTGAAGCCCGGCACGGTGTCGCGCACCGCCTCCACTTCCTTGATGATCGAATCCTCCGAGCGGCTCTGGATGATGCGACCTTCGTGTTCGGTGATAGAGCAGAAGGTGCAACCACCAAAGCAGCCGCGCTGGATGGAGATCGAGAAGCGGATCATCTTGTAGGCCGGAATGTTCGCCGCGCCATAGACCGGGTGCGGCTGGCGGCGATACTGCCGCTCGTACACCCAGTCCATCTCCTTGGTGGTGAGCGGAATGGGCGGCGGGTTCAACCAGACATCAACATCGCCATGCCGCTGCACCAGTGCGCGCGCATTACCCGGATTGGCTTCCAGATGCAGGATGCGCGAGGCATGCGCGTACAGCACCGGGTCTTCGACCACCTGTTCGAAGGCCGGCAGCCGGATGACACTGTTGCCGCGATCCGCGCTTTTCACGCGTCGCACGAAGCGCACGACCTGCTCACGTGGCGCACTGGCGGCCGTGGCCGTATCGCGGGCAGGCGCCTCGGTGCGGTCGCGGGCCGGCTCCATGGCGTAGGGATCCACGGGTGGATTCAACGGACCCGGTGCATCCAGGTGCGCGGAATTGATCTCCACCCAGCCCTCGGGCAAACCTTTGCGGGTGAAGGAGGTGCCACGAATGTCGGTGATGGCGCTGATGTCCTCGCCTTTGGCGAGTCGATGCGCGATCTCGCAGATCTGCCGCTCGCCATTGCCGTACACCAGCATGTCGGCCTTGGCATCCAGCAGGATCGAGCGGCGGATTTTCTCCGACCAGTAGTCAAAATGCGCGATGCGCCGCAGGGAGGCCTCGATGCCGCCGATCACCAGCGGCACATCCTTGAACGCCTCGCGCACGCGCTGCGCATACACGATCACGGAACGGTCGGGGCGTTTACCGCCGATCCCATCGGGGGTGTAGGCGTCATCGCTGCGCACGCGCCGATCCGAGGTGTAGCGGTTCACCATCGAATCCATGTTGCCGGCGGTCACGCCGAAGAACAGGTTGGGCTTGCCCAGCGCCGCAAAGGCTTCCGCGCTGCGCCAGTCCGGCTGCGCGATGATGCCGACGCGAAAGCCCTGCGCCTCGAGCACCCGGCCAATGATGGCCATGCCGAAACTCGGGTGATCCACGTAGGCGTCCCCGGTGACCACGATTATGTCGCACGAGTCCCAGCCCAATAGGTCCATTTCCGCACGGGACATGGGCAGGAACGGCGCGGTGCCGAAGCGTGAGGCCCAGAAGCGGCGATAAGTGGCGATGTCGCGAGCGGTCTGCAAGGGTCAATTCCGGTCGGGGTAGGCCTGAAGGGCCCGGGCGCCAATGATACGCATTGCGCGCCTTGGCTGCCCAAATGGCGCTTTTGGCCTTATCCCAGCGCCACATCCAGCTCGGCGATGAGGTCGGCGGCGCTTTCGATGCCCACGGATATGCGCACCAGCCCGTCGCTGATGCCCAGTTCGGCCCGCATCGGCGCCGGCAGGCCCGAATGGGTCATGAGGGCCGGGTGTTCGATGAGGCTTTCGACACCGCCGAGGCTCTCGCCCAGGGAGAACAGCTCGCAGCGCTCCAGGAAACGCCGCGTCGTGGCCAGATCGCCCTTGAGCTCGGCCGCTATGATGCCGCCGAAGCCCCCCAGCATCTGCCGCCGGGCCAGCGCGTGCTGCGGATGACTGGCAAGGCCCGGATAGCGCACGGCCTTGATGGCGGGGTGCGACTCCAGGTGCTGCGCGATGCGCAAGCCGTTGGCGCAATGCCGCTCCATGCGCACCGCCAAGGTCTTCAAGCCGCGCAGCAGCATGAAACTGTCGAACGCACCGGACATGCTGCCGAGGCCGTTCTGCAGGAATTTCAGCTGCTCGGCCAGCGCACCGTCGCGCACGATGATGGCGCCACCCAGGACATCGGAATGTCCGTTCAGGTACTTCGTGGCCGAATGCATCACGATGTCCACGCCCAGCTCCAGCGGCCGCTGGATATAGGGTGTGGCAAAGGTGTTATCGCACACACTCAGGATGCCGCGCTGGCGCGCCAGTTGCGCGACGGCCGCCAGGTCGATCAGGTTCAGCATGGGATTGGTGGGCGATTCCATCCACACCATGCGCGTGTTCGGCCGGATGGCCGCCGCGAAGCCGGCCGGCTGCGCCAGATCGACGAAGCTGACTTCAAGACCCGCGGTGCGCTTGCGGATCTTTTCAAACAACCGGTAACTGCCGCCGTACAGATCCTGCGAGGCGACGATGTGGGAGTTCGCAGCCAGCAGCTCGACGATCGTGGCGGAGGCGGCCATCCCCGAGGCAAACGCGAACGCCGCCGTGCCATTCTCAAGATTCGCCAGTGCCGCCTGCAGCGCATCCCGGGTTGGATTGCGCGTGCGCGCATAATCGTAACCCTTGTGGACACCGGGGCTGTCCTGCACATAGGTTGAGGTCAGATAGATCGGGGTCATGACCGCGCCGGTCAGCGGATCGGGGTGCTGTCCGCCGTGGATGACGCGGGTGCCAAAGTCGAGCTTGCGCCCGTTGTCAGAATCACTCACTTGCCTACTCCGAAAATACTCACCCGCGCGCCTACAGGCGGCGGCGCAGCCAGTTCAAAAGATCAATACGGGTGATGAGCCCGAGGAATTCGCCCTGGTCCATCACGATGGCCACCATGCCGCGCCTGAAGATCGCGATCAGTTGCGGCAGCGGCGCATCCGGCGTCACCGTCACGAGGTGACTCTCCATGATATCGCCCACCGCCTGGTTGAAGCCTTGTGGATGATCGAACACCTTCAGGAGCAGGTCCTCCTCATCGAGGATGCCGACGATCCGGCCCTCACGCATGACCGGTAGCTGCGACATATCGTACAGCTTCATGCGGCCATGCGCGGCCAGTGCGGTTTCGGCGGCATTGACGGTGATCGCGGCCTTCTCCCGGTGGCGCCGCGCGATCAGGTCGCGCAGATCCCCGAAGCGCTCGCGCTGCAGGAAACCCTGATCGATCATCCAATAGTCGTTGTACACCTTGGACAGGTACTTGTTGCCGCTGTCACAGACCAGGCTGACGACCCGTTTCGGGGTGGTCTGCTCCCGGCAATAACGCAGTGCTGCCGCCAGCAGAGTGCCGCTGGAGGTGCCCGCGAGTACGCCTTCCTGGTGCAGCAGCGACCGGCAGGCCGTGAAGGCCTCCGCGTCCGGAATGGTGTAGGCCTGCCGCACCCGGGACAGATCGCACACATCCGGTATGAAATCCTCGCCAATGCCCTCGACGAGCCAGGAACGGGGTGCCGCATGGGTCACGCCGGTCTTCACGTAGTCGGCCAGCATGGAGCCTTGGGGGTCGGCGAGCACGATATCAACCCCGGGGGCCGTGCGCGCAAAGAACCGTGACAGCCCGGTCAGCGTACCGCCCGTGCCCACGCCACAGACGACGGCATCGAGCCGCTGCTGCATCTGTTCCCAGATCTCCGGAGCGGTCGTCTCCTCATGTGCCTGGGGGTTGGCGGGGTTCGTGAACTGGTTGATATAGAACGCACCGGGGGTCTCCCGGGCGATGCGAGCGGCCTTGTCCTGGTAGTACTCCGGATGGCCCTTGACCACATCCGAGCGCGTCATCACCACTTCGGCGCCCATGGCCTTCAAGTGAAATATCTTCTCCTGGCTCATTTTGTCCGGGATGACCAGCAGCAGCTTGTAGCCCTTGCGGGCCGCGACCAGGGCCAGACCCAGGCCCGTATTGCCGGCGGTGGCTTCGATCAGCGTGGCACCGCGCTGGATGTGCCCCTGCCGCTCGGCCGCCTCGATCATGTACAGCCCGACGCGATCCTTGATCGACCCGCTGGGGTTCTGGTTCTCCAGCTTCAGAAACAACTGGCACGGTCCGGTATCAAAGCTGCTGGTTGCAACCAGCGGCGTATGCCCGATCAGTGACAGGACATCAGGCTGGGCCTGTAAAGCCATGGCATCCGTCCCCATACAGCTACACCATGGGCAGCATACTGTATGCAAGGCAGGCCTGCGCGCGCGCCGCCGCTTCTTTAATATAGGCAAAATGGGCCATTTCATTCGTATCCGCGGCGCGCGCCAGAACAATCTGAAGGGTCTGGATCTTGACATCCCCCTGAATGAACTCGTCGTCGTGACGGGCGTGTCGGGCTCGGGAAAATCCTCCCTGGTCTTCGACACCCTGTACGCGGAAGGCCAGCGCCGCTACGTGGAGACCTTCTCTCCCTATGCGCGCCAGTTCCTGGACCGCATGGACAAGCCCCAGCTCGATTCGATCAGCGGCATTCCGCCGGCGATTGCCATCGACCAGACCAACCCCGTGCGCACCTCGCGCTCGACGGTGGGCACGATGACCGAGCTCAACGATCATCTGAAGCTGCTGTTCGCCCGCGCCGGGAGCCTGTTCTGCGAGTGCTGCGGCAAACCGGTGCGCAGCGACTCGGCGCAGGGCATCCTCGAGGACCTGCAGCGCCGCGCCAGCGCAGCGGGCAATCCGCGGCTGCTGTTGTGCTTTCCGGTGCCGGTGCTGCGCAGCTTCAGCGAGACGGAGGTGCGTGAACTGCTGGCGCGCCAAGGCTATACGCGCATCTTTGAAACGGTGCGGATGCCGGTGGAGAAGAAGCGCACCCGCAAGTCCAAGGCGAAGGGCAGCAAACCGGACGACACGCCCATTGCCGTGCTGCAGGTGATTCAGGATCGATTCCGCCTCGGCAATACCGAACGCGGCCGGGTGCTCGAATCGCTGGAGGCCGCGCTGCGCGTGGGCCAGGGCCGCGTGGTGGTGCAGGTGGTCGATGATGCCGATCCTCCACAAAGCCTTGACGTGTGGCGCTACTCCTCGGGTCTGCACTGTCCGGACTGCGATCGGACCTATGTCGCGCCCACCCCGAGCCGCTTTTCATTCAATTCACCCATGGGTGCCTGCGAGACCTGTCGCGGCTTCGGCCGCCGCATCGGCATCGACTATGGCCTGGTCATTCCGGATGAGAACAAGTCCCTGCGCGAGGGTGCGGTGCGTCCCTGGCAGACCGAATCCTATAAGGAATGCCAGGAGGACCTGGAGAAGCACGCCAGGAAACGCGGCATCAATCTGGAGCGTCCCTGGCGGGAACTGACCCGCGAAGAGCGCCAGTGGGTGATCGACGGCGAGGGTCCCTGGGAGAAAGGCTACTGGTACGGCATCAAGCGTTTCTTCGAGTGGCTCGAATCGCGCTCCTACAAGATGCATGTGCGCGTGCTGCTGTCGCGCTACCGCGCCTACACGCCCTGCGATGTGTGCGGGGGCGCGCGCCTGCGCACCTATGGCCTGTTGTGGCGCGTCGGCACTCATGCGCTGGCGGAATCCGCACTCGCCGGGCGGCCGCGGTTTCGTCCCCAGGGAGTACAGTGGAGCCAGGCAACCCTCGATGCGATGCCGGGACTGTGCCTGCATGATCTGATGCTGCTGCCGGTGGAGCGCGTGCTCGCCTTCTTCCGCGGCCTGGAATTGCCGGCACCGCTGGACAAGGCCACCGACCTGCTGCTGGATGAACTGCGCAGC
>DATHOA010000167.1:0-35755 GCA_035485475.1 Steroidobacteraceae bacterium
GGCCGGCAAGGAGGCGGCGGTAGTCGTCTCGTACGTTCCCGGACCGATCTATCACCTGGGAAAAATCACCCTCGAGGGCGACCTGCCGCCTGCCAAGCGCGGGCTGCTGGACCTGCACGCCGGGCAACCCGCCGTCGCCGCCGATGTGATCAATGCCGGAACGCGCCTGCTGCGCTCGCTGCAGGACCAAGGCTATGCCTTCGCCAAGGTGGAGGGACCGGTTGCCTATGAAAAGCCGGACGCGCGCGAACTGGATGTGATCTATACGGTGACCACGGGGAAGACCGCACATTTCGGCGCGATTGAGGTGGCCGGCCTGCAGCGCACGCAACGCGACAGCGTGCTGTCGCGGCTCGGCATGCACAGCGGCGACCCCTACAGCGCGGCGGCGATTGACAAGGCCCGGCGCAACCTGCTGGCCATGGGGGTCTTCGGTACGGTAGCGGTCAGCACCGCGCCGGCGCCCGATCCGGATGGGTCGGTGCCGGTGACCTTTCGCGTCACCGAACGCAAGCGCCATGGTGTGACCCTGCTGGGCGCCTATTCCAGCGACCTGGGTGGCAGTGGCACTGTTACGTGGACGGATAACAATGTGTTCGGTCATGCCGAGCAGCTCAATCTCAAGGCGTCGATCATCAATCTGGGTGCCAGCGCCGCCAATGGCGCCGGTTACAACACCGGGGCCCAGCTGGTACTTCCGGAATTCCACGATCCCCAGCAGACGCTGCAGTTCTCGCTCAATGCGCTGAAGCAGTCGTTGCTGACTTACGATCAGACCTCGGAAACCGCCGGTGTCACTCTCACGCGCACCCTGTCCAAGATCTGGACTGTCAGTGTCGGCTTGACCGCCACGGACGATACGATTAGCCAGCCGCAAGAACTGTATGTCCCAAATCTGGATAAGGACGTTTTCTATTACACGCTGTTCGCCATTCCCTTGAGCCTGCGCTACGACTCCACCGACCTGTCCTCGCTGCTGCTGGATCCCACCCACGGCATGCGTGCGGCGCTGACGGTGACGCCGACGTTGTCGCTGGGGCCGCCCAATGCCACTTATGTCATCACCCAGATCCGCGCCTCGGCCTACCTGGACCTGCATGACCTGGCGTTGACGGCACCGGGACGAACTGTCATCGCGGTCCGCGGTCTATATGGTTACGCGCAAGGCGCCAGCGTCACGGGCCTGCCGCCGGATCAGCGTTTCTATGCGGGAGGCAGCGAAACCGTGCGCGGCTATCAGTTTCAATCCGTCGGACCGCAGTTCGCCGACACCTACCCGCCCCCGGCGGGGACGGTCACCAACCCGAATTTCTCGGAAAACACACCGGTCGGCGGCATCGCCGTCGATGCGGGTGGCGTCGAGCTGCGCCAACGGGTCGGGCTCAACTATGGCTATGCGGTGTTCGCCGACGCGGGGCGGGTGGGCGAGACGGCGCTGCCGTTCAGCGGCAAGTATGCCGTGGGGCTGGGCGCCGGCGTGCGTTATTACACGCCCATTGGACCCCTGCGGGTGGATATCGGCTTCCCGATGCACCGTTTGCCGAAGCCGAACAATGATAGCTTCGAGCTGTATATCGGCCTGGGACAATCCTTCTGATGACCCGCAGATTGCGCATCACTCTGATCGTTGCCGCAGTGCCCGTACTGCTGCTCGGGCTGCTGTGGGGTGCGCTGCTGACGGTGGGCAATACGCTGTGGGGCCGACAGCACATCGAGTCACTGGTGGCCTATCTCACCAGCAACCATGTGCGCCTGCACGGTCTTGCCGGGGCGCTGCCGGATCGGCCCAGCTTGCAGAAACTGGAGCTGGCCGATGCCCAGGGCATCTGGCTCACGGCCCAGAACCTCGAGGCGGTATGGGATCCGTGGGCCCTGCTGCAGCGGCGGGTCGCCGTGCGCAGCGCGCATGCGCAGCGCATCGATTGGTCGCGCCTGCCGGTATCTCAAGCGCACGCCACGCGGCAGTCCAGCATTCCGCACATCGATGTTCACGAGGCGACGGTCGACTCGGTCAATCTCAGTGCGGCGCTCGCCGGAACGGCGTCCACCCTGAACCTGCACGCCAGCGCGCACCTGCGCAGCCTCACCGACATGCAACTGGCCTTTGCGGCGACCCGGCTGAATGGCGAGGGCACTTATTCGCTGCAGCTGGATTTTGATCGCACGCGCATGGATGGCGCCTTTCGGCTGCGCGAACCGGGCCATGGGCCGCTGGCGGGCCTGGCCGGCATTCCCGCCATCGGTGACATCGTGGTGTCGGGCGATCTGGCGGGCCCCCGGCAGGCTGAACACATCAACCTGCACGCGGACCTGGGCGAGCTGCATGCGCAGGCGACGGGTGTGGTGGACCTGGTGCATGCTTCTGCCAACCTCGAATACGCCGCCGACGCCAGCGCAATGGTGCCGCGTGCGGATCTGTCCTGGCAGCAACTGCATGTGCGCGGCAACTGGCAAGGCACGCTGGCCGCGGCCGTGGCCGCCGGGCAGGTGCAGGCGCTGGGCTTGCAGCTGCCGGGCAATGTGAGGATCGCGGCGCTCAACGCATCCCTTGCGGCGCGGGCGGGGGATCTCAGTGTGCGCGCGCGGATCGAAGGCGCCACCGCACCGGGCGTGCCCGGCGGCCTGTTCGCAGCGGCGCCACTGGTGGCAGAGGGTTCGATTCAGCTGGCACAGGCGACGCGTCCGTTTGAACTGCGCGTGTCGCACCCGAGCCTGAACCTGCATGCCAAGGGGCACGCGGCCGGTGCGCCGGCGGTGGATGCCGATATCGAGACGGCCGACGTCGCACCGCTCCTGCAGGCCGTGCCGCTTGGATTGAGTGGGCCCCTGCGCCTGCATGCCAGCGCGCAGCGCAACGGCAGTGAGGTCAAGCTGCGCGTGACGGCGAACGGCAACCTTGATTCCACGCGGGCCGCATTGCATGGCTGGCTGCGCGGCCCTGAAACGGCGGACATCCGCGCCACCTACCAACCGTCCGGTGTCACGATTGCGGATGCGATGCTCAGCAACAAGGCGCTGAGCCTGGCAGGGTCCGGCCGGTTGTCCGCGCCGGCGCGCACCGATGCGCCCTGGATCGTGGCCGCGAAAACCCGCGCGACCCTTGCGGATCTGTCGATCCTGCTGCCCGCCCTGTCCGGCACTGCCAGCATCCGTGCGGACCTGAGCGGCAGCATTGCCGCGCTGCGCACGGTCGGGGATATGGAGGCGATCGTGGCGGTGCACGGCTCAGCCCCGGGCACGGTGCGCGGCAAATTCGATGTGGCGGGGCTGCCGCAAGCGCCGCAGGCGCAGGTGAGCCTGCGCGGATCGCTGGCCGCGCAGCCGGTGACCCTGCAGGCGCTGGTGCAGGTTCATCCCGGTGACTCCATTCACATCGAACTGCCGCAGGCCGACTGGCAAAGTCTGCACGCCCAGGGGAATCTCACCCTGGGCCTGCAGGATCTGGATCGTTCGCAGGGACAGTTCAAATGGTCGATCGCGAATCTGTCGGACCTGAATCAAGTGCTGGGTCAGCACCTCGCCGGGCAGCTGTCCGGTGCCTTGAGCCTGGTTCCGGCGGGCAAGGGCGCCGCGGTTGCCAACACCAACCTGCAGGTCAGCGGCGAGGGGCTGCAGATCGGCGCACAGAAATTCAGCGCCACCCTCACGGGCAGTGGTCCGTTGCATGCCTTGCAACTGACACTGGTCGCGCAGGCGCCCATTCTGGGGAAGCCGGCCAGCCTCAAGGCCCAGGGCCAGCTGCAGGCCAGCCAACACAGTTTGACCGTGTCGACGGCGAATGCGACGGTGCACGCGGTCGATCTGAAGCTGGAACAACCCGCGCTGGTGGATTTCACGCAGGGTCTTGCGGTCACTGGCCTGCACATCATGGCCGCCGACGCCCATCTTCAGGCCGCCGGCGCGGTGCTGCCCCAGCTGCATGTGAACGCCGAACTCACGGATGCAACCCCGGGGCTCATCGACGCGATTCTGCCGGGGTACCTGGACTCAGGATCGTTCAAGGCCACTGTGCAGCTGCAGGGCAGCCTTGCACATCCCGTCGGACAGCTGCGGCTTACCGGGACTGACCTGCGGGCGCCGGGCGATGCAGGAAGTCTGCCCCCGCTACAGTTGACCGCCAGCGCGGACCTGGCCAACGATGGCGCCAAAATTACGCTGCACTCATCGGCCGGCGATGCTACCCATATGAGCGTCGAGGGCTCGATTCCCTGGAGTGGTCCGCTGGCCGTCACGGCCAGCGGCAACGTGGACCTCGCGCGCTTCAATCCCCTGCTCGAAAGTGCCGGCCGGCGCATCAGCGGCAAGATCGATGTCAATGCGCAGGTGGCCGGAACGCTTGACGTGCCCACGGTGAAGGGCTCGGTTCAATTGCACAAAGGTACCATCCACGACTACCGGCACGGCGTGGATCTCACGGACATCGAGGGTGTGCTGGAAGGAACGCAGAACCAACTGCGTATCACACAACTGACCGCGCACGCGGCCTCAGGCACGGTCGCGGTCACCGGGACCTTGGGCGTACTGCAGGGCGGCTGGCCCGTGGATCTGCGTCTTACGGCACGCAACGCCCAGCCCTTCGCCAGCAGTATCGTCTCCGGCACCGTCAATGCCGACCTGACGCTCACCGGCACCGCATTGCACGAACTCACGCTCGCGGGCAGCGTGCTGGTGAACAAGGCGACGGTGGAGATTCCCAACAATTTCCCGCCCAATGTCGCGGTGCTGGATGTACGTCGGCCGGGACAGGTGGTGACCCCGGCGGGCTTTGGCCCGGTGTTCAACATCAATGTGACCGTGAATGCGCCGCGCCAGATCCTGGTACGCGGTCGCGGTCTTGATGCTGAACTTGGCGGAAGCCTGAAGATCGGGGGCACCGCCCGCGCACCGGCCATCGATGGGGGCTTCGACATGCAGCGCGGCCTGTTCACCATCGCCGGCAGTCGCCTCAATTTCTCCTCCGGGCGCATCAGCTTTACCGGCGCCGATATCACCGGCAAGATCGATCCGACCCTGGATTTCACGGCCCAGACCACGGCTGTGGACACCACCGTGACCCTGCGCATCACGGGTGTCGCCGATGCGCCGGAATTTGAGCTGACCAGCGTGCCGCAATTGCCCCAGGATGAAATCCTCGCGCGCCTGCTGTTCGGCGAGAGCGCCGGCCAGCTGACTGCGCTGCAGGCTGCGCAGATCGGTGCGGCGCTGGTGACCCTCACCGGCGTCGGCACGGGGGTCAATCCGCTGGTGGCAATCCAGAAGCATCTGGGGCTGGATCGGCTGGCGGTGGGCAGCAATGACACCGGCATCCCCGGCAGTACCCAGAACAACGGCGCCACCATCGAAGCGGGGCGCTATCTGACGAACCGCATATTCCTTGACGTCAAACAGAACACCACCGGTGCCACCCAGCTGCAGGTGGACGTGGATCTGACGAGCAAGCTGCGACTGCAAACCCAGGTGGGCACGGGCACGGCCACGGTGCAGGGCACCACGCCGGACAACGACCCCGGCAGCAGCGTGGGATTATCGTATCGGTTTGAGTACTGAGCGGGCCAGCACGCCATCGAGGGCGCGATGCGCCTTAAAGCCAGTTTGCTGCAGGCGTCGCAGCACCTCCCCCGGCACGTCGCGGCCAGAGGTGAGCTTGTTGGGACTGCCCGTGTAGTGGAACAGCGTCCCACCCGGCCGCAGCACGCGGGCGAGCTGCTCATAGAAGTTGCGCGCGTACAGCTCCCCGGCGATGCCGAAGCGCGGCGGGTCGTGCAGAATCACATCAAAGCTCGCATCCGCCAGGGTCGCGATATGCCGCTCGATGGCGAGGTTGAGCACCTCGAGTACGGCATCAGGACCGGGTGACCACGGATTCAGTGAACGCAGCCACAGGACAGCGGAACTTTTCTCGCAGGACAGCACCCGCGTGGCTCCGAGCCGGCAACACCAGGCGGCGAAGTAGCCCAGTCCGCCGCAGGTATCCAGTACCCGTCGCCCCCGCACCCCCACCAGTTCGACCTTGCCGCGCGCATCCTCGAACGGGGACACCTTGGCCGTCGGCAGCATCTTGATGCCATCGATTTCAAAGGTTGGCGCGCCCCATGGCGTGGGCACGAGCTTGATGAGCGAGCCGGCATAGATCGACACGGGTGCAAATGCGCCACCGTCCCAGTGATAGATGGTGCGATCCTTCAGCGCCGCAGGCCAGGCGTAGCGTGAATCGTTCCAGGTGAAGCCCTGCGGCAGCAGCCCGACGCGCTGTTGCGTCAGCCCCAGGTCCAGCGAGCATTCGCACTGCGCGGCACCGGCGCGAAGTGCCTGCATCATCAAGGCGTGCGTGTCGGCGGTCAGCAGTGGTCCACGACCGGCCTCGGTCAATGAGATTCCTTCGCGACCAGGTATTTCACCAGTTGCAGCAGCTGCGTCGCGCCGCCGGCCGATTCGCTGTTGAGGCGATATTTGCCGTTGACGACGATGGTCGGTGTGGAATCGACCTGGCCGTGCAGGACGTAGGCATCGTCCGCCTTCATTTTTACTTCCACCGTGAAGGATTGACTGACGGCGACAAACTTGTCGACCGCAATCCCCGTCAGCTTGTTGTAGACCCGGGCGGCATCCTCGATGGTGGGCGCCGGGTTCTTGATGCGGTTGGTCTGCACATCCACTACCGCCAGTTCACCGCTCTTCCAGATGGCGTCGAAAATTCCATCGTGAGCACGCTCCGCGATGCCCAAGGCTTCGGCCGTCACATAGGCGCGCTGCAGCATCGGCCAGTCCTCGGCCGGATTGAACGAGGCCGGAATGAGCGTGAACACGGCATTCGCCGGCAGCGCCGCCTTGAGCTGCTTGACCACGGGCCGGAACTCGGAGCAATGCGGACAGCCATAGGAGAACACCTCGGTCACTTCGATCTTGCCCGCCGCAACGCTGGTATGCAGCGCCGGGGTGATCAGGAAGTAGTTCTTGCCCTCGGTCCAGTTTGTTTGGGCCGACGCCATCAGGGGCAGCGTCGTGACAGCTAACGTAAAGAGGACGGCGAGAGGGCGAATCATGACTTTGGTTTTCCTTTGCGTGGGTTTCGCTGCAGCATCTTCGGGTCGGGATCCGTGGTCCAGGATTTCTCACTCCAAAGCTTGAAACCGCCGATGAAGGCATTGGCATTGTGGCCGGCGCGCACCCGCGGCGGCAGTTTCTTCAGCTTCGCGACATTGCCGCCGCCGAGTACGACATAGTCCACTTCAAACGCTGCGCTCAAGCGATCGACGACATCGAACACGGCCCGCCGCCAGCGGTTCTTGCCCAAACGCGCCAGTCCGGGAATACCCAGGTAGTACTCATAGGTGCGGCCCTTGCGATAGGGCAGGTGGCCCAACTCCATCGGCTCGAGCACGCCACCCAGGATCAGCGCCGAGCCCAGGCCCGTCCCCAGTCCGAGGAACAGCATGCGGCCACCCTCGTAGCTGCCGATGGCTTGCATCGCGGCATCATTGACCATGCGCACCGGTTTGCCGAAGGCCGCCGCGTAATCAAAGCCCACCCAGCCCTTGCCCAGGTGATGGGGTTCGATCAGTGGCCGTCCATGCCACACCACGCCGGGGTAACCGATGGCGACGGCATCGAAACTCCAGCCCTGCGCCAGGCTGCGCGCGGCCTTGACCATCTGGCCCGGGGTCATTTTCGGATTCGAATCGACGCGACGGGCACCGTCCTGCCCGGTGGGCAAACCCGACCGCAGCACCTTGATGTGGGATCCTCCGACATCGACTGCCAGGATTCGCTTCGGGCGCGGTGGATTCTTCATTTAGGGTTTCTTTCGCTGCCAGTGGTGCCCGGAGCCGGAATCGAACCGGCAAGGGGTTGCCCCCGAGGGATTTTAAGTCCCTTGCGTCTACCAATTTCGCCATCCGGGCCAAGGGTATGCCGACTGATCCGTGATTCTACAGAACAATGTCGCGGCAGGGGGTTTTGCGGGGGCTCAAGGGATGGTTATAAGCCACTGAATTTGCGAGACTACCGGATTGCTGGCGGCAGGCTTTGCGCGGGTCGGGAGACCATGGTCGGTTCAATTTTACGTGCGGAAAATCTGCACCTGTGGCGCGCGGAGCGCCACGTTCTGAAGGGAATCGACCTGACGGTGTGCGGCGGTGAACTGCTGCAGCTCACGGGCGTCAACGGCGCGGGCAAGACCACGCTGCTGCGCGTACTGTGCGGCCTGAATCACCTGGAGGAGGGTCGCGTATTCTGGAACGGGCAGGATGTGCGCCAGGATCGTGAAGGATTTCACGCCTCGCTGGTGTACCTGGGCCACGAGCCACCGCTGAAGCCCGACCTGTCCGGGATCGAGAACCTGGGGTTCTGGGCCGGCATGCGCCATCGCGTCAGCCCCGCTGCCATCCATGAGGCCCTGGTCAGAACCGGCGCCGGCGAATTCGCGACGCGACCGGTGCGGACACTCTCGGCCGGCCAGCGGCGGCGCGTGGCACTGGCCGCGCTGATACTGGCCGCGGTGCCTTTGTGGCTGCTGGATGAGCCGACTACCAATCTGGACAGCGGCGGCCAGGAACTGGTGGCGGCACTGCTGGATGCGCACCTCGCCGCGGGAGGCCTTGCGATCGCCGCCGTGCATCACCGCCTGGCCATCGAGCCGGCACGGATGCGCGAATTGAATCTCTCCGCGTGATGTCACCCGCGCCACCCGCTCTCACGCCACCGCTGATGGCCGCGCGTCTGGTCATCGCCCGTGATCTGAAGCTGGCGTTCAGGCGGCCGGAGCAGCTGCTGCATCCGCTGGCGTTTTTCGTGCTGGTGACGACCCTGTTTCCACTGTCGGTCGGTCCCGAATCATCAATCCTGCGCACCCTCGCGCCGGGCGCTTTGTGGGTCGCCGCCTTGCTGGCCGCGCTGCTGGCGCTGGACTTCCTGTTCCGCGATGACGCACAGGATGGCACGCTGGAGCAATACGCCCTGTCGGGACAGTCGCTGACCTGGCTGCTGCTGGGCAAGACGGCCGCGCATTGGCTGCTGACCGGCGTGCCCCTGTCCGTTATGGCGCCGTTGATGGGCTACACACTGGGCGTGCCAGGCAGGGCCAGCGTGGGTATCATCCTGACCGTGGCGCTGGGAAGTCTGGCCCTGAGCTTCATCGGATCAATCGGGGCGGCACTGACCCTGGGCGCGCGGCGCGGTGGCATGTTGCTTGCCATCTTGATCCTGCCACTGGCAGCACCGATTCTGATTTTTGGGAGCAAAGCCACGGAACTGGCAATCCGGGGAGAGACGTATGTTGCCCCCATGGAACTGCTGGGGGCCATCGTGGTCCTGTCTTTCACTCTCGCCCCCCTGGCCGCGGCGGCTGCCGTACGCATCAGTCTGGAGTAGACGTAACGTGACTTGGACATGGTTTCACCGGCTGGGGTCCCCGCCGCATGTGTACCGGCTGGCGGGGCGCCTGACGCCCTGGTTCGCCTGGAGCGCCGGCCTGCTGATAGTGGCCGGGCTGTTCGGGGGGCTGGTGCTGGCGCCGCCGGACTATCAGCAGGGCAATGGTTTCCGCATCATCTACGTGCACGCGCCGACCGCCTGGCTGTCGCTGATGGTCTACACCTGGATGGGCATGGCTGCGGCCGTGGGACTCATCTGGCGCATCAAGGTCGCGCATGCCGTGGCCGCCGCCTGCGCGCCGGTGGGCGCCTCCTTCACCGCCGTGGCCCTCGCCACCGGTTCACTGTTCGGCAAACCCATGTGGGGCACCTGGTGGGTATGGACCCCGCGCCTGACCTCCGAGCTGCTGCTGCTGTTCCTGTACCTGGGGTACATGGGCCTCCGGGCCTCATTTGATGACACCCAGAGAGCAGACCGTGCCAGCGCCGTGCTGGCGGTCGTGGGAATCGTTAATGTACCCATCGTGCATTACTCAGTAGTGTGGTGGAACGACCTGCACCAGGCCTCGTCGATTACCCTGACGGGTAAGGACACCATTGCCACCTCCATGTTGGTGCCACTGTTGGTCAGCCTGCTGGGATTCTCGCTGTACTTCGGGGCCGTGCTGCTGGTGCGACTGAGGGCTGAGATCCTGCGCCGCGAGCGCGCCGCCGCCTGGATCCGTGAGGCGTTGGCATGATGATCCAATTCGATACGATGGCGCAGTTTCTGGCGATGGGAAAATACGCCGCCTACGTGTGGCCCTCCTATGGCCTCACGCTGCTGGTCGTAGTGCTGAACATCGTGTGGGCACGGCGCCTGCTGGCGCATGCGAAAATCGAGGCGCGCAGGCGACTGGCCATGCAGGAGGAGCACGCATGACACCGCAACGACGCAAACGTTTGTATCTGGTGCTGGGGATCGTCGTCGGCGTGGGCATCGCCACCGCGCTGGCGCTGTCTTCCTTCCGTGAGAATGTGACCTTCTATTTTATTCCCACCGAGGTCGCCGCCGGCGCGGTGCATGGCGATCAGAGCTTTCGCCTCGGCGGTATGGTGACCACCGGTAGCGTGCACCGCGTGCCCGGCAGCCTGCAGGTGAGTTTTCTGGTCACTGACTTCAAACACGATGTGCCCGTGACCTATACCGGCGTGCTGCCCGACCTGTTCCGTGAAGGACAGGGCGTCACCGTGCATGGCCGGCTGGATGGCAAGGGCGTGCTGGTGGCCGATGAAGTACTGGCCAAGCACGATGAGAAATATATGCCACCGAAGATCGCCGGTACGGCGCCGGTGTCGCGGGGAGGAAGCTGATGTTGCCCGAACTGGGTCACTTTGCCTTGGTGCTTGCCTTGGTACTGGCGGGGTTGCAGGCGTTCTTCGGCATCGTCGGGCCCGCGCTGGCTCGCGATCGCTGGGTTGCGGCAACCACTTCGGCGGTCGCCGGCCAGTTCGTGATGGTCGCGACGGCGGTCGGCATATTGGTGTATGCCTTCGTCAATTTCGATTTCTCCGTGCTCTACGTTGCCGAGAATTCCAACTCCGCGCTGCCGCTGATGTATCGCGTGGCCGCGCTGTGGGGCGCGCATGAAGGCTCATTGCTGCTGTGGATTTTCCTGCTGGCGGTGTGGACGCTGGCGGTAGCCATCGCCGCGCGCAATCTGCCCGAACGTTTCGCGGCCCGCGTGCTGGGTGTGCTCGGCGTGCTCAGCTTCGGATTCCTGCTGTTCACGCTGGCCACCTCGGATCCGTTCCGGCGGCTGCTGCCCGCGGCCGTCGATGGCCGGGACCTCAATCCGCTGCTGCAGGATCCGGGCCTCGCGGTGCATCCGCCGGTGCTCTACACCGGCTATGTGGGACTGGCGGTGGCCTTTTCATTCGCCTGTGCGGCGATGCTCGAGGGCCGCATGGATCCGGACTGGGCGCGCTGGACGCGCCCCTGGACGACGGCGGCGTGGGCCTTTCTGACCTGTGGCATCACGCTCGGGAGCTGGTGGTCGTATTACACGCTGGGGTGGGGCGGCTACTGGGAATGGGATCCGGTCGAAAACGCCTCCTTCATGCCCTGGCTGGTGGCCACCGCATTGATCCATTCACTGGCTGTGACCGAGAAGCGCGGGCTATTCAAGAGTTGGACGCTGCTGCTGGCGATTCTGGCTTTCTCGCTGAGCCTGCTGGGCACCTTCCTGGTGCGCTCCGGCGTACTGGTGTCGGTGCATTCCTTCGCCGCGGATCCCTCACGCGGACGCTTCATCCTGGCGTTCCTCGGGCTCGTCATCGGGGGCGCGTTGGCCTTGTACGCCTGGCGCGCGCCGCTGCTGAAGTCCAACGTGGGCTTTGACCTGCTGTCGCGCGAGAGCTTCCTGCTGTTCAACAATATTCTGCTGGTGGTCGCGGCGGCCACGGTGCTCGGGGGCACGCTGGCGCCGCTGATCGCCGACACGTTCGGGCAGCCGTCACTGTCGGTCGGACCGCCGTACTTTCGGCCGACCTTCCTGCTGGCGATGATTCCGCTGCTGTTGCTGCTATCCGTGGGCGTGCACGCGAACTGGAAACGCGGCCGCCTGGAGGCGGCTGCCCGCCCGCTGCTGATTACCTTCGTGGTGGCCGCGGTGCTGGGCGCCGCGGTGGTGTTTGGCGCCTATGGCGGGCGTCATGCACTGGCCATCATTGGCATCGGCATTGGCAGCTGGATCATCCTCTCGTCGCTGCTGGATCCGCTGGATCGGCTGCGCCGGCGGCTGAGCCTGTCGCGGGCCGTGCTCGGCATGACGCTGGCGCATATCGGCATCGCCGTAGCAGTCATCGCCTTGACGGGGGTGGAGTCCTACACCAACGAGAGCGACATCGCGCTCGCCGCGGGGATGAGCGCGCAGGTCGGCGGCTATGACTTCAAGCTCATCGGCACCGAGCCCATCGAGGGTGCCAACTACAGCGCCATCCGCGCCACCGTCATCGTCAGTCGTAACGGCCAGGCGATCACCACGTTGTATCCGGAGAGCCGTACGTTCTGGGTGCAGCAGCAGACCCGCAAGGTCGCCGGCATCTATAACCGCTACGGCACGGATCTGTTCATTGCCCTGGGGGATAACCTGGGCGCCGGACGCTGGAGCTTCCGCGCGCAGATCCGGCCGCTGATCACGCTGCTGTGGCTGGGGCCGCTGTTCATGGCCCTGGGCGGCGCGCTGGCCTTGAGCGATCGTCGTTACCGCATGGCCCGGGCCACGGCCCGCGCGGGTGTGACCGGTGGTGCGCGCGGAGAGGCATATTGAAGCCGCGCTTCCTCGTGCCCGTGGCCGTGTTTGCGGCCCTGGTGGTGGTGCTCGCCGTGGGCATCAATCATTCGCACGAAGTCGGCGTGCTCAAATCGCCGCTGGTCGGGCACGAGATTCCCGACTGGGAGCTGCCGGTGCTCACCGATCCGGCAAAGAGCCTGGGTTCGCGCGACTTGAAGGGGCAGTGGTACGTGCTCAATTATTGGGGCGCGTGGTGTTATTCGTGCCGGATCGAACATCCCCTCTTGCTGCAGGCACAGCGTGAAGGACGGGTGCAGATCGTCGGTGTCGACTGGGTAGCGGACAACGCGGATGAGAACGCGGCCGCGCTGGAGATGCTGTCGCGGCAGGGTAACCCCTACAGTCACGTGGTC
This sequence comes from Steroidobacteraceae bacterium, assembly GCA_035485475.1. Classification (GTDB taxonomy): domain Bacteria; phylum Pseudomonadota; class Gammaproteobacteria; order Steroidobacterales; family Steroidobacteraceae; genus DAIDKA01. The sequence continues at coordinate 13,060 of DATHOA010000167.1, forward strand.
ACCGATCGTGACGGCACCACCGCCATCGATCTTGGCATCGCGGGGGCACCCGAGTCCCTGTTGGTGAATCCGCAAGGCGTGATCGTCTACAAGGAACCTGGGATCATCACCCCGGAGATCTGGCGGCGCGAGTTCCTATCGCGCCTGCCGCCCCAATCCGCCGTGCCGGCCCCCGGCGCGGGTGGTTCATGAGGATCCTCGGCGCCAGCGCCGTACTGCTGATGACCGTGCTGCTGCTGGCGCCGGCCCGCATGGCCTGGGCGGTGGACCCGGTGACGCTGCCCGACCCGCTGCTGCAGGCGCGCTATGAGGTGCTGATTCACGAATTGCGCTGTGTGCAGTGCGAAAACAATTCGCTGGCCGATTCCGATGCCGATATCGCTGCCGATGTGCGGCGCCAGATTCGCAGCATGCTCGCAGCCGGCAAGTCCGACGCGCAGATCAAGGGCTATCTGGTCTCCCGCTACAGTGAATTCATCCTGTTCCGACCCGAATACTCCTGGCGCAATGCCTGGTTGTGGAGCCTGCCCCTGATACTTCTCCTCACCGGTGTCGCCGTCGCCGTGCGCGTGATACGGCAGCGCGTGGCGCTGGTGGACAACGATGACGATCCGGACATCTCTCATTCATGACTATCTTCATTGTTATCGCGGCAGCGATGGTGCTGGCGATAGCCGCACTGCTGGCGGTGCCGCTGCTGTCGCGGCGTCCGCCCACACCCCGGTCGCCGAAAATGGCACTGGCCGTATTGCTCGTGTTGGCCGCGGGCGCTTCAGCTCTGTATGCGACCTTCAGCAACTGGAACTGGTCCAACGCCGCGACTGCGGCGGCCGCGGGCTCGCCGCAGTCGATGGTGGCGACCCTGGCGCGACGGCTGGCCAAGGACCCGAATGATCTGAACGGCTGGCTGTTGCTGGGCCGCTCCTACAGCGTGCTGGCGGAGCAGGCGCCCGAGGAGATGCCACTGGCGATTCGCGCCTACGAGCACGCCAATGAGCTGGCGAAGGGCACCAACATTGACGCATTGCTGGGCCTGGCCGAGGCATTGGTCACGCAGGACGCTTCCCAGCTGGGCGGACGGGCCGGTGACCTGGTGGACAAGGCGCTCAAGCTGGATCCGCAATCGCCCCGGGCGCTGTTCTACGGTGCGGCCGCCGCCATCCAGCGCAAGCAGCTGCCGCTGGCGCGGGAGCGATTCACCGCCTTGCTGGCGCAGAACCCGCCCGCCAACGTGCGGCCCATTATCGAGCAGCAGATCAAGGCCATTGATCAGGCGCTCGGCGCGGTGGCCCCGGTCGCAGCTCCCGAGACGGGGCCCGGTCCCGGTCCCGCCACGGCGGGGGGGGCACCGGCCCGCGTGCGCATCCACATTGCTGTTGCGCCTACGCTTAAGTCAACGAAGAGCGACGCACCCTTGTTCATATTCGTGCGCGATCCACGGGCGGGGGGGCCGCCGCTGGCGGTCAAGCGCCTGTCTGCGCATTTCCCCCAGACCGTGGAGTTGTCCTCGGCCGATGCCATGCTGGCCGGCCATGGCATGCAGGTGGGGCAGGATGTTGAAATCGTCGCGCGTATCTCCGCTTCGGGCGGCCCGCTGGCACGAACCGGGGATCCGTTTGGTTCAGTGGCGTATCATGTTGCTGCGACGGGCGCCGTCAATGTTGTCATCGATCAAGTGACGCCCTGAACGCAAGTTCGTTGCAGCCCCGTTTGTTTGTAGGACATTTGCGCGTCGTCGTAGGACATTTGTACACTTTTTTCAAAGTATTAGGTGTTGGTTAGTATTTCGGTTTTTCTGGCAGCGCGGCATGCGTCTTGCTTCAGTTCTGGCTTGGAACTTCCTCATTTCGAGAAAGGAGATCCGCAGATGGCACAGACAAGAGGTATGGAAGGTCGCACTTCCAATCGTGGGTTCGCGTCGATGAACCAGGAGAGGCAGCGGCAGATCGCCAGTATGGGCGGCAAGGCAGTCCCCGATTCGAAGCGCAGTTTTTCTCAGAATCGTGATCTCGCCGCGCAGGCAGGCCGCAAAGGCGGTCAGAGCGTGCCGGGCGAGAAGCGCAGCTTCTCGCAGAACCGCGAGCTGGCGGCTCAAGCCGGTCGCAAGGGCGGCCAGAGCGTCCCGGACGAGAAGCGCAGCTTCTCCCAGAATCCGGGTCTGGCGGCGCAGGCGGGCCGCAAGGGCGGCCAGGCCAGTCACGGCGCGCTACCGACTCATGAGGTCGTGGACAAATAACGCCGACGGACTTCAGCTAAGGCGCGTGCAAACTTTACGCGCCGACCGGAAGAACTTGCACTGAACAGTGGTCAGGCACTCAGGCCTGACCGTCCTTCGTCGCACACCTCGGCCAGGATGCGGTTGAGTTCTTCCGGGTCAATGGGCTTCACGAGGTGGCGATCGAATCCGGCACTACGTGCCTTGCGCTTGTCGTCCTCCTGTCCCCAGCCCGTCTGGGCGCACAGGAGTGCCGACTTCGCCCAGGGTCGGGCGCGCAGGCGCCGCGCGGTCTCGTAGCCGTCGATGCCCGGCATGCCGATGTCCAGCAGCACGACTTTCGGGCGGAACACTTCGGCAACTTCCAAGGCTTCGAGGCCATCCGCGGCGGTGCGCACCTCGTGGCCCTCCAGGTCGAGCATGAGCGCCAGGCTCTGCGCGGCATCGCGATTGTCATCCACGATCAGCACGCGTGCGCTGGCGCGCAGCTGTTCACTGGCAACGGCTTCGGTGGCGGCCGGCGCAGCCCGCACCGCCTGCACGTGGGCCAGATTCAACTGCACGACGAAGGTGCTGCCTTCACCGGGCCCATCACTGTGCACGGCAATCTGGCCACCGTGCAGTTCGACCAGGCGTTTGGCGAGCGTCATGCCGATCCCTAAGCCGATGTGCGCGTCGCGATTGCCGTGACCATTGCGCGTGAACCGATCGAAGACCTGCGGCAGCACTTCATCGGAGATGCCGGCGCCGTCGTCAGAAATGCTGACCACCAGACAGTTGTCGTCCTCGGTGGCATTGATGCGGATCTCAGCCCCGACATGGCTGAACTTGGAACTGTTGTTGAGGATGCCGGCGAACACCTGCACGATGCGACGGCTGTCCACGTACAACCAGATGGGCAGGGCCGGCAGGTCCACGCGCAGGTGCTGCTGCCGGCTTTCCAGCACGGCGCCATTGGCTTCTATGGCCCGCTGCAGCAGCGACTCCAGCGTGACGCGCTCGCGACGCAGTTCCAGATGCCCCTGCGCCACATGGGCCACATCGGTCAGATCCTCGATCAGCCGCGCCAGCTGTTTGACCTGGCGCTCGATCATGCCGCGCGCGGCCCGGGTGAGGGCCTGATCGTTGCCGGCGATCCGCAGGATATGCACGGCGCTGCGCATGGTGGCGAGCGGATTGCGCATTTCATGCGCCAGGGTGGCGAAGAAATTCTTGCGGTCATTGTCACTCTCGCGCTCACGCAACAGCTTGGCCAGCCGGTCACGCTCGGCGGTCATGACCTCCAGGCGCCCCTGCAGCTCGGCCCGGGGAGTGATGGATTCGTTTGACATGCGCGCTCCTCACCGATAGGCAAACCTTAGCCCACGGGCAAGGTGCAGCAAGAATCAGGCCGGGCGCGGGAAGCGCACGACAATCCGGGTGCCGCGACCGCCGCGTCCGGCCTCGACGTGGACGCTGGCTCCGTGCACCGTGGCAATTTCGCGCACGATGGCCAGTCCCAGGCCGCAGCCTTCCGTCTCCACGTTGGCGCCGCGATGGAAGCGTTCGAACACCCGCTCGCGTTCGGCCTCCGGGATGCCCGGTCCATCGTCGGTCAAGGTCAGCTCGGGCGCGGGGCGCGCGGACACACTCAATGTCACGCTTGAGCCTTGCGGGCAGTAGCGCAGGGCATTGTCGATCAGGTTATTGATGAGTTCCTCGAGCAGGCCCGCATGGCCCAGCACCATCACCGCATGGCCGGGCGCGACAAAGCCGAAATCCATGCGCCGTGCGAGCGCCGGGCCAATCCAGGTTTCACCGGCGGAACGCGCCAGCACGGCGAGGTCGAGCAGGACCAGCGTGCGCGTCGCCGCAGCTTCCGGACCGGAGCGGGCGAGGGCGAGCAACTGCTGCGTGATACGGCCGGCGCGACCCACCGAGGTCTGCAGTCCACGCAGTGCCAGATTGCGTGATTCGGCATCGAGACTGCGTTGCGCCGTTTCCGCATGCAGTGACAGGGCCGCCAGCGGCGTGCGCAGCTGGTGCGCGGCATCGGACACGAAGCGTCGCTGGGCCGTGATGGTCTGCTCCAGTCGGCCCAGCAATTCATTGATGCGCGTGACCAGTATCCGCGCTTCCAACGGCAGTCCCGCTTCGGACACCGGCGTCAGCAACTCCTGGCCGCGCTTCTCGATGGCGGCGGTGACCACGGTCAGCGGCCTCAAGCCCCGATCCACCGCGAAGCGGACGAACAGCAGCGCGCCGAGCAGCAGCCCTAACTGGGGCAACGCCATTTCGAGCAGAATCTCCGACAGCAGCGTCGCGCGTTTGTTGACGGTCTCTCCGACTACCAGGCGTACCACCTCGCCGGTGCCGCTCACCTTGGCCTCGATGGTGACCACGCGCAGCGGCACCCCGGCAATCGTCATGGAGGTCAGACGCGGTTTACCATCGGGGCCGGGCGGCAGATCCGGCAGATTGCCGTCATTGGCCAGGACACGGCCCGCGGCCGTGCTGATGCGATAGGAAGTCTGGTCGTAGTTGTCGAACTTGAAGATGGCGACCGCTTCGCTCGGCAGCAGGACATTGACCCTGCCGTCCTCGACGCGCAATGCCTGTGTCAACGAGCCCGCATCATCGATCAGCCAGCGGTCATAGGCGAGATTGGCGAAATGTGCCGCCAGCGCGTAACAGGAAATGCCATCCAGAACCAGCAGCAGCAGCGCAACGGCCAGGACGCGCAGCGTCAGGCCGGATCGCAGCGAAGGTTCAGGCATCGGTTTCCTGTTCGGCCTTGGCTTCCAGCAGGTAGCCGAAGCCGCGGATGGTCTGGACCTTCAGATCGAAGGGTTCAAGGCGGCGCCGCAGTCGGTGTATGGCCACCTCGATGGCGGTGTCCGACAGCGCCTCCCCGGAGGGCGCGAGGCTGCTGGCGATCTGGTCCTTCTTGACCACCCGGCCGGCGCGCTGTGCGAGCAGCTCCAGCAGCGTGAACTCACGGGCCGTCAGATCCACCGCCGTTCCGTTGAGCAGAATGCGCGGCTGGCCCATGGTCAGTTCCAGCGGGCCGATCTTGATGGACTGGGCACGATCGGCGCGATGGCGTCGGATCAGGGCGCGGGCGCGCGCTTCAAGCTCCGCCATGACGAAGGGCTTCACCAGGTAATCGTCCGCCCCGGCATCCAGCCCCGCCACCCGGTTGTCGACGGCATCGAGGGCCGTCAGGATCAGAATGGGCAGGCCACGCTGATGACGCCGCAGCGTGCGAATCAGGGACAGGCCGTCCATGTCCGGCAGGCCGATGTCCACGATGGCCAGATCGAAGTCATTGAGCAGCAGAACTTCCTGTGCCTCGCGGCCCCGGCCACTGTGCTCGACGTGGTAGCCCTTCTGATGCAGCAGGTTCACCAGCGCGCCGCGCAGCTCCGCGTCATCTTCAACAATATAGGTACGCATGGGGCGATTATGCGCAAATTCAGCGCAACTCGCGCGCCCAAAACGGCGAAGGGTTGCCGAAAGGAAAAGGCGTCAGTTCGATGCCTAGTTCGATTCCTGGGCAATGCGTTCCAGGCAGGCCGCGGCCCGACTTGCGGCATCCGTCCAGGTCAGGTCGCTGTCCAGCCCGGCCAGGTATTCCGGGCCGACGACCGGGCTGGGCAGCAGATTGCGCGCACAGCCGTCGGAATCATCGCCCCCCGTCAGGGCCACTGCGACCGCGAGCGCCGCCAGTGAATCAAGTCCGGCCGCCTTCACGCGCGTGGGACGATGATGGTGGGCCACCGCTTCCACGACCGCATACGGCAGGCCCCAGATGGCCAGCAGGTAGGCGCCGATCTCGGCGTGGGATGCGCCCAGGATCTCGTACTCGGCCTGCGGCAGCGGGACGGCGGCCGCCAGCGCGAATTCAACGGCCTGCTCCAGCTCCCGCGGACACTCCTGGATCAAAATCCAGTAGCCGATGTCATGCAACAGCGCGGCCAGCACCGTGTCATCGGCATGCTGCGTGCCCGCCGTGAGCACCTGGGCGACCGCGGCCGTGCGCTGCGCATGCATCTGCAGGTCCTCCAGGTCGACCGCCGCGTGGCGCATGCGCCCCGGCCAACGGGCAAACACCTCGGCGCACATGACCAGATTGCGTACCGTCTGGAAGCCCAGGTACTGCACCGCCTGCTCGATGTTGCTGATGCGGCGGGCGCGGCGGAAGAAGGCCGAATTGGCGATCTGCAGCACCTTCACGGTGAGGGCCGTGTCATTGGCGATGACGCGCGCGACATCGCGCGCGGTGGCTTCCGGTTTGGCCATCGCGACCTGCAGGCGCGCAAACACCTGCGGTTGGGCCGGCAGCTGGCGGATGCGACCGACGATGCCCAGTACACTCGGATGCGTCAGCTCTTCGCGCAGCTGCAGGCTGCGCGCCACGGCATCTTCGAGCTGCTCCGGGCGACACGGTTTGCTCAGGTACTGATGCGCCAGGGGCAGCAGGCGCAGTTTGTGCTCGCCATCGGACACTCCGGACAAGGCGATGCGGATGGTGGCCGGCCAGCGCTCGCTGATGGCGTGCAGCAGCTGCGCCCCATCCATGCCCGGCATGCTGATATCACTGACGATCACATCATGCGGGGTCTGTTCGAAGCGCGACAGGGCATCGGCGCCGCTGTCCACGAAGGTCATATGCCACTTCCCCTGCAGCGGCTGCAGACGCAGTCGCAGACCTTCCAGAACCTGGGGTTCGTCGTCAACGAACAGCACGTGCCGCAGGGCGGCTTTCGACTTCGAGGGCTTTTCCATGAGCTGCGCATTTCAGCGCACCGCCGCTGGCGCGCGACGGCGTCACCTCACAGAATTGGCTCCGCAGCCGCGCCACTTCCGCGAGCTGTCGCGCGCGTCACTTTCCCGCAGTTTATGTATTCTCCGCTTGTTACAGTCGAGGTGCAGTTTGTCGCCCGTTCGCGCCAGTTCCCCGGTAATATGACAATGCACCGCGCGGTCTGCCGGTCTCAAGGTTAACGATTCGTTCATGCGTCATCGCAGATGGCTGCCCGCGCCAGTGACGGGCAATTTCTTATTGGCTGTGTCCGTGGCGGGGCTGTGTGGGTGCACGGTGGGCCCGGACTTCCACCGGCCTGCGCCTCCGGACACTGACCACTATGTGGCGGGCCAGCCGATCCAGACGGTCGGGGCAAGCGGATCGGCCGCGCCACCCCAGACTCTCAGTACCGATGAGGATATTCCGGCGCAGTGGTGGATCCTGTTCCACAGTGAGCCGCTGGATTCGCTGGTGCGTACGGCGCTGCACGACAGTCCGACGATCGCGGCGGCCGCAGCCGCGCTACGCTCGGCGCACGAAGGCTACGTTGCCCAGCGCGGCAGCAGCCTGTACCCGCAGGTCGATGCGCAATTCCAGGCCGAGCGTGAAGCCGCCCCCGCTGCGGCGTTCGGATTTCCACAGCTGGGCACCAGCACCTTTACCTTGTTCGATGCGGCGGTGAATGTCAGCTACAAGTTTGACCTGGTCGGTGCGACCCGCCGCCAACTGGAGGCGCTGGCCGCGCAGACGGACTATCAGCGCTGGCAGCTCGAGGCCGCGCGCCTGACACTGGCCGGCAACATCGTGACCACCGTGATCACGGCGGCGGCGCTGAACGACCAGGTTGCCGCCACCAACGACATCCTGGCCACGGAGCGCGATCAGCTCGCCATCGTCCAGCGGCAACACACCGTAGGCGCCGCCTCGCAGGCCGACGTGCTGACCCAGCAGGTACAGGTCTCGCAGCTCGAATCGACGCTGCCGACACTGCAGAAATCCGTGGCCCAGGCCGGACATCGCCTGGCGGTATTGACCGGCCAGACCCCCGATCATGCCAGCACGGCAGGCCTGTCACTGAGCGCCTTGACGTTGCCGGCACAGCTGCCCGTCTCCCTGCCCGCGAAGCTGGTGCGCCAACGGCCGGATGTTCTCGCCTCCGAATCCCAGCTGCACCAGGCCAGTGCGCAGGCCGGGGTTGCGACCGCCAACCTCTACCCGCAACTGACCCTGTCAGGCAGCATCGGCTCGGAGACGACCTCCATTTCGGACCTGTTCAGCGCCGGAACCATGGCCTGGAACATCGGCGGCTCGCTGCTGCAGCCGGTGTTCCACGGCGGGGAATTGCGCGCCAAGCGGCGCGGGGCCTTCGATGATCTCGACCAGGCCACGGCGCAGTATCGCGGCACGGTGTTGTCGGCGCTGCAGGACGTTGCCGACACGCTGCGCGCGCTGCAGGACGATGCGCTCACCCTGCAGGCCGACGCGCAGGCCGAGGCCGCCGCGCGCGATTCACTGGAAATCACCCGTCGGCAGTTTCGGGCCGGCGGCACTTCATACGTCAATCTGCTCATCGCCCAGCGCCAGTACGCGCAGGCGCGCCTGACGCGCATCCAAGGGGAGATGGCTCGGATGACGGATTCCGCGGCACTGCTGCAGGCCCTGGGTGGCGGCTGGTGGAATCGCGATACGCAAGGGAGCCGGTAGTGGAGACCTCAGAAGTTCAGACCCCGCAATACGATGCGGCCACGCTGCGGCGGGTGTTTCGGCGCCGACTCATCATCATCATTGCAGCGGTGCTGGTCCTGACCATCGCCATCGTCGGCTTCAACCTGGTCAAGGCACACTTCATCGGCCTGGCGCTGGCGCAGAATGCTTCGCCGAAGCAGACCGTCGCGACCGCCACCGTGAAGTTCGACGATTGGCAGCCGCAGCTCAGCGCCGTAGGCACGCTGCGCGCGGTGCGCGGTGTGGATGTCACGACCGAGGTCGCGGGCCTGGTGCGCACCGTCGGCTTTCATTCCGGCGATGAAATCGCCAGCGGTGCGATCCTGGTGCAGCTGAACGCAGATTCGGACATCGCGCAGCAGCAGGCCCTGGCGGCGGCGGCGGATCTGGCGGCGGTGGTCCTCAAGCGCGATCAGCAGCAGTTCGAGGCGCAGGCCATCAGTCAGGCGCAGCTGGACAGCGATGCCGCGGACCTGAAGAACAAGCGGGCGCAAGAGGCCGCACAAGCCGCGCTGGTGGCCAAGAAAACCCTGCGGGCGCCCTTTGCGGGCAAGCTCGGCATCACAACTTTGAATCCCGGGCAGTATCTGAATCCCGGTGACCGGGTCGTGACGCTGCAGCAGCTGGATCCGATCCTGGTCGATTTCCGTCTGCCGCAACAAAGCCTGTCGCGCATCTCGGTCGGGCAGGCGCTGGCGCTGACGGCCGACAGCTGGCCCGGGGTCAGCTTTGGCGGGCAAATCACCGCCGTGAACCCACAGATCGACAGCGCCACCCGCAATGTGCAGGTGGAAGCTTCGATCGACAATCACTCGCGCAAGCTGCTCCCGGGCATGTTCGGCCATCTGCAGGTGGCTTCCGGCGCGCTCGTGCATGCGCTGACGCTGCCGCAGTCGGCAGTCACCTATAACCCGTATGGCGCGACGGTGTTCCTGGTCATCCCGGACCCTGGTAACAAGGGCGGGCAGACGGTCAAACAAGGCTTCATCACCGTGGGGGACACGCGCGGCGACCAGGTGCAGGCGCTGGCCGGCGTCAAGGAAGGCGATGTGGTGGTCACCGCCGGACAGTTGAAGATCAAGAACGGAACGCCCGTGGCAATCGACAATTCGATCAAGCCCAGCAGCGATCCGAATCCGACGCCACAGGAACATTAGGGCCGCAGGGATGAAGCTCACAGACCTTTTCATCCGGCGACCGGTGCTGGCGATTGTCATCAGTCTCTTCATCCTCGTGCTGGGCATGCGGGCGATCTTCAGCCTGTCGATCACCCAGTACCCGCAGACCGAGAGCGCGAACATCATCATCAGCACCACCTACTACGGTGCCGATGCGGCGACGGTGGCCGGCTTCATCACGCAGCCCCTGGAGGCGGCCATCGCGCAGGCACAGGGTATCGAATACCTGGCCTCAACCAGTTCGACCGGCAACTCCACCATCACGGCGACGCTGCGGCTGAATTACGATTCGAACCGGGCGCTCACTGAAATCAGCGCCAAGGTGAATTCGGTTCGCAACCAATTGCCGCCGCAGTCGCAGCAGTCGGTTGTCTCCATCGATGTCGGCGACACCACGGCGGCCATGTACATCGGATTCTTCACCGATACGCTGCCGCCAAACGGGGTGACGGATTACCTGATCCGCGTGGTGCAACCGAAGTTCAATTCCATTCCCGGTGTGCAGTCGGCGGACGTGCAGGGCGCGCGCGTCTACGCGCTGCGCGCGTGGCTGGACCCGGAGCGCATGGCGGCGCGCAATGTGGCCGCCAGTGATGTGTACACCGCGCTGGCGGCCAACAATTACCTGACGGCGGTGGGCAGCACCAAGGGCCAGATGGTCTCCGTGGATCTCACGGCCGACACGGATCTGCATTCTCTGGATGGTTTTCGCCAGCTCATCGTGCGCCAGCAGAACAACACCGTGGTGCGCCTCGAGGATGTGGCGACCGTAGAGCTGGGCGCGGAGGACTACGATTCCGGAGTGACCTGGAATGGCAGTCATTCCGTGTTCATGGCCATTCAGAATGCGCCCAAGGCCAATGTGCTGCAGGTGGCGCAGGCGGTGCGCGAGGCGCTGCCTGCCATTCAGCAGCAGCTACCCAGCGGCATGCGCGCCGAAGTGGTCTACGACACCACGATGTTCGTCCGCAGTTCCATTCGCGAAGTGATCAAGACGCTGGTCGAGGCGCTCATCATCGTCACCGTGGTGATCTTCCTGTTCCTGGGCAGTGTCCGTGCCACGGCGATTCCCATGGTGGCCATGCCGCTGTCGCTGGTCGGCACGTTCTTCATGATGCTGGTCCTGGGCTACTCCATCAACCTGCTGACGCTGCTGGCGCTGGTGCTGGCGATCGGTCTGGTGGTCGATGATGCCATCATCGTGGTCGAGAACTTCGATCGGCATCTGAAAGCCGGGGAATCGCCGCTGGATTCAGCGCTGTTCGCCGCCCGCGAACTGGGTGGCCCGATCCTGGCGATGACCGCGGTGCTGGTGGCCGCCTATCTGCCCATCGGATTCCAGGGGGGACTGACCGGTGCGCTGTTCACCCAGTTCGCCTTCACGCTCGCCGCGGCGGTGAGCGTGTCAGCCGTGATCGCGCTGACCCTGTCGCCGATGCTGTGCTCCAAGCTGTTCCGCGCCAACCAGGAGCAGGGCCGTTTCGCGCGGCTCCTGGACCGCAATTTTGACCGCGTGCGAGGTCTCTACCAGCGGGTGCTCGCCGAGTGGCTGATGACCTGGCAGGTGCTGGTCGTACTGGGCGCCGGCATCCTGTGCCTCACCATCTACCTGTTCGCCACGGCCGATTCGGAACTGGCGCCCAGCGAGGATCAAGGCGTGGTGGTCGCACAGATCCAAGGTGCTCCGGATGCGACCTACCAGCAAATGGAGATGTACGGCAAGCAGATGTTCGATGTGACCACGTCGCTGCCCGAATACTACGGCGTGTTTCAGAACATGGGGCAGGGCGCGGTGAACAAGGGCTTCGGCGGCGTGCTCTTCAAGCCCTGGGGCGAGCGCTCGCGCAACGCGGATGAGCTGCAGAAGGTGCTGCAGGAGCGCTGGAATCACATCGCCGGCGCGCAGGTCGCCGCGTTCCAGCTGCCGGCGCTGCCGGGCTCCCAGGGCCTACCCGTCCAATTTGTCATCACCACCACCGACCCGCTGGCGAACCTGTACGACGTGACCCAGAATCTGTTGGCGCGGGCCAGGGCCAGCGGCATGTTCTTCTTCATCGATTCGGATATGAAGATCGACAAACCCCAGGCCACACTGACACTGGATCGCGAGATGGTGGGCAATATGGGCCTCACCCAGCAGGATGTGGGGGCCAGTCTAGGCGCGGCGTTGGGCGGCGGCTACGTCAATTACTTTTCGATCGCCGGCCGCTCCTACAAGGTGATTCCGCAGGTACTGCAGAAGGATCGCCTGAACCCCTCCCAGGTACTTGACTACTACGTGCATGCCGGGGATGGTTCGCTGATCCAGGCGCGTACGGTGGCCTCCATCATCACCAGCACGGTGCCGGAGTCCATCAACCACTTTCAGCAGCTGAACGCCGCCACCATTTCCGCAGCGCCCGGCGTTTCGCAGGCCACGGCCTTGAAGTTCCTGCGCGATACCCTGCAGCAAATCGCACCGTCGGGCTATACGGCTGACTATTCCGGTCAGTCGCGCCAGTTCATGCTGGGTTCGGGCAGCTTCATGGTGACGCTGCTGTTTGCCCTGATCATCGTGTACCTGGCGCTGGCCGCTCAGTTCGAGAGCTTCCGCGACCCGACCGTGATCCTGGTGTCGGTGCCGATGGCGCTGTTCGGTGCCATGCTGTTCATCAATACGGGCATCTCGACGCTGAACATCTACACGCAGGTGGGCCTGGTGACCCTGCTGGGACTGATCAGCAAGCACGGCATCCTCATCGTGCAGTTTGCCAACGAGCTGCAGAAGAGCGGACGCACCAAGATGCAGGCGATCGTGGAGGCCGCCTCGGTACGCTTGCGGCCCATTCTCATGACCACGGCGGCCATGGTGCTGGGCGTGGTGCCCCTGGTCATCGCCTCGGGCGCGGGCGCAGCCGGGCGGCGCTCCATGGGTATCGTGCTGTTCACCGGGCTGTCGATCGGCACCCTGTTTACGCTGTTCGTGGTACCCGCGATGTACATACTGCTGGGTGCCAGCCATGCCCGCGACGGGCAGCCGCCGACCCCGGCAGCGGCCAGCCCGCGCGCTTAGCCCCGTACAGATTTACTAATGTTAATAATCAATTAGTTACACCGTATTACAATAGGTGTCACCAGCGTGGCGGACTCTCGATCTTGAGATTCCGAGCACCACTCCCCACATGAACGTCTGGGACGCGGTTGTTGCGCGGTTCCCTGGAGAAACATACATGTTCAAGCGTGCTTGCATTTCAGTGCTCGCCGTCCTGGCGGTGGCAGTTGCCGGTGTCGCGTTCGCGGACGCGGATGCCACGCCCCACCAGATTTATGAGGCCGCGCAGTCGGGGCATATGGCCGAGGCGCAGCAGATGATCGACCAGGTGCTGCGCGATCATCCGCAGAACGCCAAGGCACACTTCATTGCCGCGGAGCTGGATACGCGCATCGGCGACTTCGCCGCCGCACGCCAGCAGCTCACCACGGCCAAGCAGCTGGACCCGACGCAGTCCTTCACCAATGCGAACTCCTTGAGTGCACTGGAACGGCAACTGACCGGCATCCGTCGCGTGGTACCGGGTACCGGTCCGCTGGCGGTCGCGCCGCAGGTGCACCGTTCATCAGTGCCTTGGGGCTGGATCATTGTGGTCGCGCTGGGCGCGATGGTGCTGTGGAGCATGTTCCGCAGCCGCGCGCAGCAGGGCCTGGTCCAGGGTAGCCTGCCGCCGGGCAATCCGGGCATGCAGCCCGGCTACGGCTATGGTCCTTCCTATCCGCCGTCGGGGGGCTCGGGCCTGATGGGCAATCTCGCCAGCGGTCTTGCCATCGGCGCTGGTGTTGCGGCCGGTGAGGAGCTGGTCCGGCATGTAATCGATGGCCGCAGCACGGGCGGCGTTGAGCCCAGCTCGGATTTGCGTGATCCGCCGCAGAACCAGGATATGGGCGGCAATGATTTCGGTAGCCAGGATGGCAGTTCCTGGGGCAATGACAGCAGCGGCGGTGATTCCGGCGGCTGGGGCGGAGACAGCGGTGGCGGCGGTGGCGGTGACTGGTCCTGAGCCGGTAATTTTTCGCCAGGCCGACTAAACTGTCGGCATGTCATTCCTGAAAGTCTTTGTCCTTGCCATCGTGCAGGGCATGGCCGAGCTGTTGCCTGTATCCAGCTCCGCGCACGTCGTGGTGGCCGAGAAGCTCATGGGGCTGGATCCGTCCGCCCCGTCGATGACGCTGCTGCTGGTCATGCTGCATACCGGCACCATGTTTGCGGTCATCGTCTACTTCTGGCGGCGCTGGCGCGCAACCTACTTCTCCAGCCTCGCCCAGTTCAAACGCATCGCCCTACAGGTCATCGTCGCCACGGCGTTGACGGGCGTGATCGGCGAAGCGCTGAAACTGCTGATCGAAAAGACTGCCTTTCGTGGCGCACCGCATTCGCAGATCGAGGATCTGTTCAGCCATCTGGAGCTGATCGCCCCGGCGTTGGCGGTGGCGGGCATCCTGATCCTGGTGGCCGGATTGCGTGAACGGCGCGCCCGCGACCAACCCGCTGCGGGCACTCTCAGCACCCGGCAGGCCAGTCTCATCGGCGCGGCCCAGGGGCTGAGTCTGCCGTTTCGCGGCTTCTCCCGCTCCGGTGCGACCATCTCGGTGGGCATGCTGGCCGGGGTAGCGAAGGCCAGTGCGGAGGATTTCAGTTTCGCGCTCGCCGTGGTGCTCACGCCGGCCGTCGTGGGGCGCGAGGTCCTGCGGGTGCTGCAGGCCGAACAGGCAGGCGGCGTGGCAGGCCTGGCCGGTGCGGCCGTCCCCAGCCTGCTCGGCGCGCTGCTGTCATTCGTGGCGGGCCTTCTCGCATTGAAGTGGCTCAGTGGCTGGTTGGAAAACGGTCGCTGGTATCTGTTCGGCGTGTACTGCCTGGTGGCCGCGGTGGCGGTCGGCGGCCTGTATTTCGCCGGCTACTGACGCGCGCGGCAATGGCCATCCAGGCGCTGTTTCCGACACTGGTTTATGCCGCGGCGCTGCGCCGGCGCGGCGCGGAGACCTTCAATCAGCGCCTGTTGCGCGAGTGCCGGCAGCTGCGCAGCGATGATGCGGCCGGCCGCACCTGGTCGCGGGCGAATTATCCGGGTGGCTACACCTCGTATGGTTCGCAGCACCGCCTGTACGAAATCTCACCGACATTCGACACCCTGAGACGACTGCTGCAGCCGCACCTGGCGGCCTTCGCTCGCAGCGTCGAGTGGGATCTGCGCGGCCGTAAACTGGCGATGACCGACTGCTGGGTCAACATCATGCCGCACCAGGTCGTGCACAGCCTGCACCTGCATCCGCTGTCGACGGTCAGCGGCACCTACTACGTGCAGGTGCCGGCCGGCGGTTCGGGCATCAAGTTCGAAGATCCGCGGCTGGACCGGTTCATGGCCGCGCCGCCGCGCCGCAGTGCCTGCAAAACGCGCAACCGCCAATGGGTGACCCTGGCGGCGAGCGCCGGGCAGGTGGTGTTGTTTGAAAGCTGGCTACGCCACGAAGTCACGGCGAATACGCGGCGCCAGGAGCGCGTGAGCGTCAGCTTCAATTTCAACTGGTTCTGATCGACCATAATCCCGCTGTCCGGGACACTATTGTCAAGTCAACAGCTGTAGGATCATTGCTACAGCTGGTGGCGTAAACACGAACGCGTTGCCGCCCGCGCCGGGAGTATGATTCCGGATAAGGGGTAACGTGATGACCACAGTCATTGCAAGACAGCTGTTCGTAGTGCTCGTCGTGGCGGGCGCAGGCCTGTTGACAATGGTCAGCGCGCGGGCCGGCGGTCCGCAGGTGATGATGTATATCACCGTACCCCTGGATGGACACGCCCACAGTCACGTGTTTGGGTTGCGGCTGGACAAGGCGGCCACAACGCCCGATATCCGCACCCTCAACCCGACCTCACCGCTGAATCGCCGCGCCTTGCTGGATCTGCAGATGGGAGCGCATTCGGCTTTGCGGCTGGAACTTGATCGCAGGCTCACCTGGGATTTCGACCGCCAGCAGTGGCACGAGTCATCGCGCCCCGCAACCTTCACCTTCCGGGTCCCGACCCATGAGAAACCTGAGAATCCTGCAGTCCACGAGGCACCCGCAACCCAGTTTGCCTCCTCGAGCTTTGCGGACCTGTCTGCGCTCACCGCAGCGCTCGCCAATCACTTCCTGGATCACACCGCCAAACCACTGGTGAAGCCGCTCGCGCTCGAACCGTAAGACGGCTTGATTATTCCCATATTGCTGCGACGCAGCAGGACCTGGGTCACCCTTTTTGCAACGGTGCGCCCGGATCCTGCGTTACAGCTGCGGAACCGGGATATGTATCGCTTCAGATTGGGGCCGATTGAACGATAAAGGGCGCAAGGAAAGCAGCGTCCGTAGCTGCACACGGAAATTGTGCCACGATGAATGTCAATGCGGCCCTAACCCAGAACGAATACATCGTCCGTGATGGCGCACTCATCGTCTCCGTTACGGACGTCAACGGCAAGATCGTTGAAGTAAGCCCGGAATTCATCCAGGTCAGTGGCTTCAGCGCCGAAGAACTCATCGGCAAGGACCACGGCGCCCTGCGGCATCCGGATGTGCCGGAGGCGGTCTACGCGGACCTGTGGAGAAGCCTGCACTCCGGTCGGCCCTGGTCGGGGCTGATGAAGAACCGCCGCAAGAACGGCGACTATTTCTGGGACATCGCCAATGCGACGCCGCTGCGCGAAGGCGGGGCCATCACCGGCTACATGACGATGCGCACCAAGCCCACGGCCCAGCAGATCCGCGAGGCCGAGGACCTGTATCAGAAGTTGCGTGAAGGTTCAGACAAGCGCCTGTCGATTTGCGACGGGCGCGCGGTGCACACCAGCTGGCGGCAATCGCTGAACCCGCTGTCCAAGTTTTCCGACCAGGCTCGCCGCTGGCTCGATACGGCGGCCGGAGTCATCGTGCTGCTCGCTGCCGCAGTGCTGTTGCTGGCGCCCGAGCTGCCCGGGGGAGTGTCGCTGCGCGCCGCCGTTGCGGTGCTGCTGGGCTTGCGCTGCGTGTTGTGGGTGACCCGGGTATTGCTGGCCTCGCGCCGCCGCGAAGCGGCCAGCCAGGACACGGTGGCATTCATCCAGGATCTCGCCGACGGGCGGTTCACGACGAGCTTCAAGGCCGTCAGCGCCCACAAGGCCGGGGAAATCCAGCGTGCGCTGCTGACCTTGCGCGTCAAGATGGGCTACCAGATCGCCGAGGAGCGCCGCAAGTCATCCCTGCTGCGCCAGGCACTCAACAGCGCCAGCGCCAGCATCATGCTGGCCGATGAAAATCTGCGCGTCGTGTATGCGAACGCCTCGGCCAACCGCCTGTTCCACAATCTGGAGGCTGATTTCCGCAAGGAACTGCCCGCCTTCCAGGCCGATAAAGTCATCGGCGCGTACATGGATGTGTTCTATCGCAACTTCGATCAGCATCGTCACAAGCTCACGGACCTCAAGGAGCCGACGACTACCGATACGCGTATCGGCGGCCGGGCGCTGCGCATCGTCACAACCCCGGTGATGGATGCCGACGGGCGCAGGCTGGGTACGACCGTGGAGTGGTTTGACCGCACCCCGGAAGTACGTGCGGAGGAGGAGGTCAATGCCATTGTCGCCGGCGCGCTCGAGGGCGAGCTTGATCGGCGCATCGCGAACGATGACAAGTCCGGATTCCTGCTGGTGCTCGCCAACGGCGTGAACCAGATGCTCGATAACATGGTCAAGATCATCCGCGAGGTACAGCAGGCCGCCAGTGAAGTCGGTCGCGCGGCGAGTGAAATCTCCGATGGCAACCTCGGGCTCTCGGAGCGCACCCAGGAACAATCCTCGGCGCTGGAAGCCACGGCCGCATCGATGGAAGAGATGACCAGCACCGTCAAGCAGAATGCCGACAACGCCAGCCAGGCGAATCAGCTGGCGGCGGCCGCGCGTAACCAGGCCGAGAAGGGCGGCGTCATCGTGGGCAAGGCCGTCGATGCCATGGCCGAGATGAACGTCGCGGCCCAACGCATCGCCGACATCATCGGCACCATCGATGAGATCGCCTTCCAGACCAATCTGCTGGCGCTGAACGCCGCGGTGGAGGCTGCGCGCGCCGGCGAACAGGGTCGCGGCTTCGCAGTGGTCGCAGCGGAGGTGCGCAGCCTGGCGAGTCGTTCCGCGGTTGCGGCCAAGGAGATCAAGGGCCTGATCCACGATTGCGTACGCAAGACCGGCGACAGTTCGACGCTGGTCACCCAGTCCGGAGCCACCCTCAATGACATCCTGGTGTCGGTGAAGAAAGTCGCGGACATCGTCGGTGAAATCGCCGCGGCTTCCCGCGAGCAGTCCGCCGGCATTGATCAGGTGAATGAGGCCGTCATGCAGATGGACGGCATGACGCAGCAGAACGCCGCACTGATCGAGGAGGCCTCGGCGGCCTCGGGTGCGATGGCCGAGCAGGCCAACAGACTGGTCGAGACCATGTCGGCGTACCAGCTGGGCGCACCGGTGGGCGGCAAGGACCCCTCCGGCCGCAGTACAAAAATGCGTTTCGTAGCCTAAACGGGCCGGCGCATCCGGACAGCGCAGCGACCGGGCCCGCTTCGGGTACCATCCGGGCATGACTGCTCCGCCACTGTCCGCGCTTCAGATCCGTATATTTCTCCTGTGCGCGCTGATTGTGCTGCTCGATGGCTACGATCTGCAGGCCATGGGGTTGGCCGTGCCGGCGCTGGGCCGGCAGTGGCATCTGACACCCAGTGCCTTCACCCTCGCGCAGAGCGCCTCCCTGCTGGGACTGGGTCTGGGTTCCGCCTTCATCGCGCCATTGGGCGATCGGCTGGGCCGCAGGCCGTTATTGCTGGCCGGACTGGCGATCATCCTTTTGACTTCACTGGGCGCAGCCACGGCCACGGGTCCGGGGCAGCTGGCGGTGTGGCGGTTGCTGATCGGCTTGGGACTGGGAGTGGGTCAAAGCAATGCCTCGGCACTGACCGCCGAGTACGCGCCACTGGCGCGGCGCGCCACCATCATGACGCTGATGGGTGTGTGTGTGGCTTTCGGCGGTGTGCTGGCGGGCCTGACCGCGCCGCAGGTGATTGCGGCGGCGGGCGCGCAGGGACTGTTCCTGGTGGGCGCGGCACTGCCGCTGCTGGCGCTGCTGGCCACGGCGCTGGGGCTGCGGGAGTCCCCGGCAATCGCGATCACGCAGGCGCCCAACAGAGGCGGTACCTTGCTGGTATTGCTGCGCCCACCCTATCGCGAACGGACCCTGCGGCTGTGGCTGGTGTACGGCCTGTCGGCCATGCTGCTGTACTTCCTGTTCAGCTGGCTGCCGGTGTTCCTGATCAACGCGGGTTGGTCGCCGGCGCAGGCCTCGCATGGCATCGCGCTGCTGCAGTTCGGCGGCATTGCCGGATCCTTGGTCCAGGCCTGGCTGGTGGACCGGCACCGCACCATTACCGCCCTGGTGGGCGGCTATGGCACGACCCTGATCACTGCGCTGCTGTTTGCAATCCCCGGCAGTGCGCCGGCTTGGCCGGTGCTGCTGGTGTTCATGGGCAGTGGCGTCGCCGGTGTGGTGATGTCAATCATCGCCCTGGGGGCCATTTTCTACCCACCGGAAATTCGTGCCACGGGGTTCGGCTGGGCCGGTGCCATCACCCGGGTTGGCGCGGTGCTGGGCCCGCTTGCGGGGGGCTGGATCATCGCCGCGGGCGTATCCTCCCGGACAACACTCGGATTGATTGCCGTGCCGGCGCTGTTTTGCATCGCTGCAACCCTTGCCATGCGGCGCTCGGTGGCCGATGCGCAGGAGCAGGCTGCCTGCGATACTCTCAGTGAATCTTACGGGAGCTAGCGCCATGAACCTGCACCAGGACACGATCACGACGCGGGATGGCGTCAGGATTTTCTACAAGGACTGGGGCGACGGCCCGACGATCGTGTTCTCGCACGGTTGGCCGTTGTCAGCCGATGACTGGGATGCGCAGCTGATGTTCTTCGTGAATCACGGCTTTCGCGTGATCGCGCATGATCGGCGCGGACACGGCCGCTCCAGCCAGACCGGCGATGGCCATGACATGGACCACTACGCCGATGATCTGGCCGCGTTGACGGCGCATCTGGATCTGCGCGAGGCAGTCCATGTCGGGCATTCGACCGGTGGCGGCGAAGTCGCCCATTACCTGGGGCGCCATGGCCAAAGCCGCGTCGCCAAGGCGGTCCTGATCAGCGCCGTTCCGCCGATCATGGTCAAGACTGCCGCCAATCCCGGTGGGCTGCCAAAGGAAGTGTTTGACGGCTTTCAGAAGCAGGTGGCCGACAACCGCGCGCAGTTCTACCTGGACCTGGCGGCAGGTCCGTTCTATGGCTTCAATCGCCCGGGAGCGAAGGTGTCAGAGGGCGTGGTGCGCAACTGGTGGCGCCAGGGAATGATGGGCGGCACCAAGGCGCACTACGATGGCATCGTCGCCTTCTCGCAGACCGATTTCACGCCGGATCTGCTGAAAATCACGGTGCCCACGCTGGTGATGCATGGCGACGATGATCAGATCGTGCCGATCGCCGACTCCGGCCCGCTGACCGCGAAGCTGGTGAAAAACTCCACCCTGAAGGTGTACAAGGGCTTCCCGCACGGCATGTGCACCACGGAGGCCGCGACCATCAATGCCGATCTGCTGGCCTTCATTCGTTCCTAGGAGCTGTCATGAGCAAGATCACCTATCAGATCGTTCAACACGACGGTGGCTGGGCCTATCGCGTCGATGAAACGTTCTCCGAAACATTCCCCTCGCACGCTGCGGCCCACGCTGCCGCCGAGCGCGCGGCCCGCGAGCAGGCGTTGCCGGGCGAGGCCACGGTCATTTCCTACGAGGACAAGCAGGGACACTGGCACCGGGAACAGTCACCGGGCAACGATCGACCCGAGCCGAAGGTCAAGGGCTGAAACATCGCGGAGATATAATGAAAATCATCACACCGATCCTCTGTGGCGCCATCGCGCTGGCCTGTGTCGGGACCGGCCTGGCGCAGGTGCCGCCGGTCGCGGCGCCGGACCAGGCCGCACTGCTGAAGGATAAGGACCCGAAACTCGCGGCTAACAAGCAGCTGGTGTTCGACATGTGGCGGGCGATCATCCAGGGGGCCCACACGGAGCTTGCGCCCAAGTACTTCACCAAGGAGTACATCCAGCACAATCCCAACGTGGCAACCGGTCGCGATGCCATGGTTCAGTACATGAAGTCGACGCGACCGGTGCGGCCGATCGATCCGACCATTACCTTTCCCGTGATCACGATCATGGCCGAGGGCGACAAGGTGTTGATCGCCACCGTCACGTACAGCCCCGATCCGACTGCACCCGGCACCAAGTACGCCGGCACGCACTTTGATCTGTTTCGCATCGAGCACGGCAAGATTGCCGAGCATTGGGACAGCGTGGCCAAGGATGTCGCGGCCCTGCATTTCAATCCGAACACCGACGCCAAGCCGGACGCGCCCAAATGACGGATACGGCACCGCGCCGGGTCGTCACCGGTCACGATTACAACGGCAAATCGGTCGTGCTGTCCGATGGGCCGCCGCCGCAACACCATCCCATGCACGGCGCGGAAGTGGGGGCGGATTTCTTCGAGATCTGGAATTCGACCCGACCCGTGCCGCTGCTGAGCGCGAAGGAGAGCGAGCCCAATGAACGCGGCTTCACCATCATGCCGGTCTCGGGTCATCTGCTGCGCATCATCGAGATCTATCCGCCCGGTCAGGGCGGCAAACGCACCGTGATGCACCGCACCCGTACCGTCGACTATGTCGTGGTGATCCAGGGCGAGATCGTACTGCTGCTCGATGACAGCGAAGTCACGCTGCGCGCGGGGGATGTCGTGGTGCAGCGTGGCACCGACCACGCCTGGGAGAATCGTTCCAGTCAGCCGGCGCGGATGGCGTTCTTCCACATCGATGCGCAATTCGACCCAGAGCTGCTAAAAGTGCTGCCGCAGCCCCTGGAACTGATGCGCTGACGGCCACACTAAGGGTATATCCTTTAATTTTCGTAAGGACGCAAGCCATGCCTGCCACCCCAAGATTGTTACCAATGGTAAAAGCCGCCTCCCGCGCCGTGCTGGGCGGCCTGTTGTTCGGCCTGCTGCTGTCGGGGCCGGTGTCGGCAGCCGAGGCACCGGTCGCGATACCGGCCCCGACTGAGGATCTGCCCAAGGCGGCGGGCCCGCTGCAGACGGCGGTGCTGTCCGGCGGCTGCTTCTGGGGCGTGCAGGGTGTGTTTGAGCACCTCGTCGGCGTGCGTCAGGTGCTGTCCGGCTATTCCGGTGGCGCGAAAAGCAACGCCAGCTACGAAGTGGTCAGCGGTGGCAATACCGGGCATGCGGAGTCCGTGCAGATCATCTACGACCCGCTCAAGGTCAGTTACGGTGAGATCCTGCAGGTGTACTTCTCGGTGGCCCACAACCCGACCGAGCTGAATCGACAGGGCCCGGATGTCGGCACCCAGTACCGGTCCGTGATCTTCTACGCCAATGATGCGCAGAAGAAAGTCGCCGCCAGCTATATCGCGCAATTGTCCAAGAGCGGCGTGTTTGGCGCGCCCATCGTCACGCAGCTGTCACCGCTGCAGGGCTTCTATCCGGCCGAGGGTTACCACCAGGACTATCTGCTGGAGAATCCGACCAACCCTTATATCGTCTACAACGATTTGCCCAAGATCCGTAATTTCCAGAAGCTTCTGCCGGTCTTGTATCAGGCAAAGGCCGTGACGGTCACGGATCTGAAGCAGTAGGTA
>DATHOA010000168.1:0-20082 GCA_035485475.1 Steroidobacteraceae bacterium
CTTTCAGGGCCGACCGCGCGAGGGTGTCCTGGGGACCTTCGTCGCCCTGCGCGCCAGCGACGGCCAGGCGTTATGGTCCTGGAATACTCCCGATGCCATGGCCGGCGGCCCGGTGACCTACCGGGTCAACGGGGAGCAATATGTCGCCGTGATCTCCGGCGCCTTGTCTTATGCCGGCACGACCACGCCGCGTATCCGGCACAACGGTCGGTTGCTGGCCTTCAAGCTTAACGGCGCCGCCACTTTTCCCGCCGATGCGGCCCCGGCCCCGCCGCCGAACCCGCCGAGCGAGATTGCCAGGCCTGAGCAGGTGGCCCTGGGGGAGACGATATATGGCAAGCGCTGCGGGCTGTGTCATGGCTTCGATGCAGTATCGGCCAATATCGTGCCGGATCTGCGGCGTTCGGCATTCCTGACCAGTCCCGAGGGCTGGCAGGCGGTGGTCATCGGAGGTGCGCTGGCCGACCGCGGCATGATCAGCTGGAAACAATTCGTCACCCCGGCCCAGGCCGAGGCGGTGCGTGCTTTCGTCGGCGAAAGGGCGCAATCTCTTAAGCTCGACCTTGACCATAAGGGAGCTGTCCACTGACAGCAATGTTGCAGAATCAAGTGATGAGAAATCAAAGGATTCGGGCGTTGACGGACAAGGTGTTTATACTCCTGCGCTGCGGCGGACCGTGCCAAACTGCGCAGCGCCGACGCGTTGACCATTCAATCGGAGAGGGACGATGAACGTAGCCCAAGTGACCGCAGAAATCATGAAGCGCGAGGGAACCGACTACCTGCTCGCGTACCCCCTGAATCCCTTGACCGAGTCGTGCGCCGCCGCGGGCATCCGGCCCATCATCGTGCGCCAGGAACGTACCGGCATTCACATGGCCGATGCGATCAGCCGCCAGACCTCCGGTGAAAAAGTCGGTGTGTTCTGCCAGCAGGCCGGTCCGGGCGTCGAGAATTCATTCGGTGCCGTGGCGCAGGCCTGGTCCGAATGCGTGCCGCTGATCGTGATACCCGCAGGTTCCTCGCGCCGCGAAGCGTGGGTGAAGCCCGGCTTCAACGCGACGCTCAATTATCAGCACATCACCAAGTCCGCCGAGATGATCACGACCGCCGATCAGCTCGTGCCGGCCATGCGCCGCGCCTACACCCAGGCGCGCAACGGCCGTCCGGGTCCGTGTCTCATTGAGATTCCCGGCGACATGTGGAACGTGGAAGTCCCCGGCAACATCGACTACGTACCCGTGAAGCGTTACCGCTCGGGGCCGGACCCGGAAATGGTCGACAAGGCCGCCGCCGCTCTGATCGCCGCGCAGCGGCCGCTGCTGTATGTCGGCCAGGGCGTGCACTACTCCAAGGCCTGGG
This sequence comes from Steroidobacteraceae bacterium, assembly GCA_035485475.1. Taxonomy (GTDB): domain Bacteria; phylum Pseudomonadota; class Gammaproteobacteria; order Steroidobacterales; family Steroidobacteraceae; genus DAIDKA01. The sequence goes on from DATHOA010000168.1 coordinate 1,363, forward strand.
CCGAATTGCTCAAGGTCGCCGAACTGCTCGAAGCTCCCGTCACCACCAGCCTCGAAGGCAAGAGCGCCTTCCCCGAAACGCATGCGCTCTCCCTCGGATCCGGCGGCGTGTCCATGCCGGAGGCGGTGTACCAGCATGTGCAGGACGCGGACGTGGTGTTCGGCATTGGTGCCAGCTTCACCGCGACCGGCTTCGGCATCCGCTTCCCGACCAAGAACAAGGTGTTCATTCACAACACCCTGGATCCGATGGACATCAACAAGAACATCCCGACGGAGTATCCGTTGCTGGGTGACTCGAAGCTGATGCTGACCATGCTGCACGCCGCATTGCACGAGCGGCTGAAGGGCAAGCCGCGCGGTCTTACCGCGTCGGTCAATCGCCGCATCCGGGCACTGAATGATCCGTGGATGGCGAAGTGGCGGCCCTACCTGACCAGCGAGGAGAGCCCATTGTCCCCGTACCGCGTGATCGCGGATCTGATGTCCATCGCCGACGTGCCCAATACGGTCATCACCCACGATGCCGGCAGCCCGCGCGATGAGCTGTCGCCCTTCTGGAAACCGACCACACCCAACAGCTTCATCGGCTGGGGCAAGACCACGCAGCTGGGTTACGGCCTGGGGCTGGCCATGGGCGCGAAGCTCGCGAACCCGGACAAGCTGTGCATCAACATGTGGGGCGATGCCGCCATCGGCATGACCGGCATGGACTTCGAAACGGCGGTGCGCAATCGCATCCCCATCCTCTCCATCCTGTTCAACAACTACTCGATGGCGATGGAACTGAAGCCCATGGCCGTTTCCACCGAGAGGTACCACTCGACTGATATTTCCGGCAATTACGCGGACTGGGCGAAGGCCCTCGGCGGGCACAGCGAGCGGGTGACGGAAGCTTCTCAGGTAGCGCACGCCTTGAAGACGGCGATTGCGGCCACCCAGGAAGGCCGGCCGGCGCTGCTCGAATTCATCACGACCAAGGTGAAGACGTATTCGACCTTTGAGGCCGGCTATCAGAGTCCGAACCGGATGGCCTGAGCGTGACGGAAAGATTCATTATTCAGCCGCACTTTCGCCTGCAGGAGTGGGTGGCTGAAGAGAAGGGATATTTCCGCGACGAGGGCCTCGAGTACACCTTCCACGAGGAAGTGCAGAAGACGGCCGGACAGGTCCACGACAAGGGCGCCAAGGTTGGCGCGTATCAGTCGCTGGAATCCGGTCGCGCTTCGGATGTGAGCTGCGCCTGTCACTGGACGGTGAATGTCGCGGCCGCTGCCGGGCATGGCAAGCTGTATTCGGCGGCGTACTCGATCACGCCCGCAGCGATTTTCGTGCCGGCGGATTCGCCGATTCGGGAGCCGCAGGATCTGGCCGGCGTGTCCATTTCGGTGGGCTACCAGTCAGGCAGCCATTACTCCAGTATCCAGGCTCTGGAGCAGTACATTCCGTCGGATCAGATCAAGCTGTCCTTCAACGACGGCATGCTGTTCAAGCGCATGGAGCTACTGCTGGATGGCAAGCTCGCCGCCGCGTCGCTGTTCAGCGGTCCGTACTACTTCGCCGAGCAGTTGGGCTTTCGCAAAATCATCGACACGACCTTCATGATCGCCACCATGATCACGGGCACCCCCGACCCGGAAGATCTGGCGAAGTTCTTCCGCGCCCTGCGCCGTGCGCAACGCGATATCGATCTGCGACCGGACCAGTACACGCACTACTACAAGCGCGAATTCCCGGTGCGCTATCACGACCGGATGGATACGCGCCGGTGGGGTCCGGGCGAGCGGCTGGTGTTTGAGCCGTATACGCAGGAAGCCTTTGACCAGTCCCGCGACTGGATCGCGGGCCACGGAATTTTTACCGGCGACGCCCTCGGCTCGCGCAGCTACGGCGAAGCGATCGTCGCGCCCACCTGAAAATCACCGGCCTGGGCTTGAGCCCCAGGCCGGCAATGCCTGCGCGCTTTGCGCTTAGCGCTCCCAGTGACCCCGATTGTAGTGGTAGTGCCCGTTGCGCGATTCCCAGCCATCCCCCACCCAATGGTAGCCGCGGCGTTCGCGCACCCAGTAGCCGTCGTGCCAGGTATGGGCATGCCCATTCCAGCGCCAATAGCCCGGGGCCCAGACGAACCCGGGTCGCGGTGCCGGCGCGACAATGACGCGCGGCGCCGGGGGGGCGACATCAATGTCGATACCGATGGCAGCCTGGGCCGCCATCGGGTGCAGGCCGGTCAATACGCCGACCGTCAAAGCGAGCGCGGTGGCGAGCGGGAGCAAACGTTCAGGTCGGGTCATTGCAGTCTCCTTTGACTGTGGGTGACTATCTGAAGGGAATAACGCAGGAAGCGCCCCGAAGTTGAAATGACTAAGTCTTACGTTTTGTTAACGCGCGGGCAAGCAGCGGGGTCCGACAGCGGGCTGGCCCTCGCGCCTACAACCAATTCCGTCAGCCGGCTGCTCATTGCAAGCCTCGCCGGTACAACCATTGAATTCTTCGACTTCTATATTTACGCCACCGCCGCGGTGCTGGTGTTTCCGAAGCTGTTCTTCCCGAACGCGGACCCGACCACCGCGAAGCTGCAATCCCTGGCCACCTTCGCGCTGGCCTTCCTGGCGCGGCCCATCGGCTCGGCGGTGTTCGGACACTTCGGCGATCGCATCGGACGCAAGGCCACCCTGGTCGCGGCGCTGCTGACCATGGGCATTTCGACCGTGGGCATCGGAGTGCTCCCCACCTATGCCGTCCTCGGCATCTGGGCGCCGGCATTGCTGGCGATATTGCGGTTCGGACAGGGATTCGGGCTGGGCGGGGAATGGGGTGGCGCGGTATTGCTGGCGACCGAAAACGCCCCGCCCGGCAAGGCCGCCATCTATGGCATGTTCCCGCAGCTCGGCGCGCCCCTCGGCTTCCTGTGCTCCACGGGTGCGTTTCTGGCGCTGGATGCCGCGCTCACCGACCGGCAGTTGTTCAGCTGGGGATGGCGCCTGCCCTTCATCGCCAGCGCCGTGCTGGTGCTCGTGGGCCTGTATGTGCGCTTGAGTCTCACCGAGACGCCCGCATTCCGTCGGGCGATCGAGAGTCACGAACGCGTGCGGGTGCCCATCCTGCGAGTGCTGTCGCGACATTTACCCGCGGTACTGCTGGGTATGTTTGCGGCCACTGCCACTTTTGTCATTTTCTATCTGATGACGGTATTCACGCTCAGCTGGGCAACGCAGAAACTGGGCTTCACCCGCCCGCACTTCCTGGAGCTGCAGCTCATTGGCGTACTGTTCTTTGCCGCCTTGATTCCGCTGTCGGCATACCTGGCACAACGCTGGGGCACCGCTGCCATACTGATGTTCGCCTCCGCCGCGATCGCCGTGTTCGGCCTGACCACCGCACCGCTGTTTGGCTCGGGCACCACCGCCGGAGCCTTGAGCTACCTGTGCCTGGGACTGGCACTGATGGGGCTGACCTACGGTCCACTCGGCACGGCTTTATCCGAACTGTTTCCCACCAACGTGCGCTACACCGGCGCCTCCTTGAGTTTCAATCTGGCCGGCATCGTCGGTGCATCGCTGGCGCCGAATGTGGCGACCTGGCTGGCCACCCGCTTCGGACTGGCCTGGGTGGGCTACTATCTGTCGGCCGCCGCAGTGGTGAGCCTGGCCGCGGCGCTCGCCATCCACCGGCGCGCATCGACGCCGCCGCGCGGAAGGTTGTGATAAGGTCGCGCCGCATGACGACCACCCGGCTGATTTTTCCTGCCCTGCTCGCGACCAGCGCCGCCGCACTGCTGGGCGCGGCGGGGGCGGTCGCGGCCGTCAAACCCGCGCTGGAGGCGGCCCATGGCATGGTCGTTTCGGCGCAGCATCTGGCCTCCGACGTCGGGGTTGAAATTCTCCAACACGGCGGCAACGCGGTCGATGCGGCGGTCGCGGTGGGCTATGCCGAGGCGGTCACGAACCCGTGCTGCGGCAACATCGGCGGCGGCGGCTTCATGGTGATCCATCTTGCCAAGTCTTCAACCAATGTCTTCCTGAACTTCCGCGAGACCGCACCGGCCGCGGCAACGGCCGACATGTATCTGGATGCGAAGGGCAATCCGGTCCGCGGCGCGAGCATCGATGGCTATCGCGCCGTTGCGGTGCCCGGGACCGTACTCGGGTTGGAGACGGCCCTGAAGCGCTACGGCACTCTCAGCCGCGCGCAGGTCATGGCCCCCGCCATCAAGCTGGCACGCGATGGGTTCATCCTCACTCGCGGTGATACCGACATCCTCGATGTGGGCGCGCGCCGGTTCCGCAATGATCCGCCGTCCGCACACGTGTTCCTGCACCCGGATGGTTCGGCCTACCAGCCCGGAGAACGCCTGGTGCAGCCTGAACTAGCACGGACGCTGCAGGCCATAGCGCGCGACGGCAGCGATGCCTTTTACAAAACCGGCGCGCGGGGTGGTAATGCGGAACATGTGGCCCAGGCCATGCGCGATCACGGTGGCATCATGACCACCCAGGACCTCGCCCACTACACCGTCACGGAAAGTGAACCGGTGTACTGCAACTACCGCGGCTACCAGATCGCCTCGGCACCGCCGCCCTCCTCCGGGGGCACGACACTGTGCGAGCTGCTGCAGATTCTCGAAGGCTATGATCTGAAGGGTATGGGTTTTCACTCGGCCGCGGCCGTGCATGTCATGACCGAGGCCATGCGTCATGCATATGTGGATCGCAACTCGCTGCTGGGGGACCCGGTGTTTGTCCACAATCCGGTGGAGAAGCTGCTCACACCGGAGTATGCGGCACTGATCCGCGCCCAGATAGATCCACAGCGCGCCGGTTCCTCGGCACTCATAAAGCCCGGAACCGCGCCGCACGAGAAGCCCGAGACCACCCATTACTCCGTCGCCGACGAGCACGGCAATGCCGTGTCCGTGACCTACACCATCAACGGCCTGTTCGGTGCCGGGGTCATGGCACCGGGCACCGGCTACCTGTTGAATGACGAGATGGACGACTTCACCGTGAAGCCCGGAGTGGCCAATCTGTTCGGCCTGGTGCAGGGAACCGCCAATGCGATCGCGCCCGGCAAACGGCCCTTGTCCTCCATGTCCCCCACGCTGGTGCTCAAGAATAACCGCGTGGCAATGGTGGTGGGCAGTCCGGGCGGCTCGCGCATCATCACCATCACCTTGGAAGTGCTGCTGAATCTCATCGACTACGGCATGGAGCCGCAGGAAGCCGTCAACGCCACCCGTCTGCACCACCAGTGGCTGCCCGATGTGCTCTTCGTCGAACCGTTTGGTCTGTCAGCCGACACCGCGCAGGCGCTGCAGGCCCAAGGTTACAGGTTGGCCGAGCAGTCGCCGTGGGGTGCCGCCGAACTGATCGTCATCCCGCAGGTCAATTCCGCGCCCGAGCGTGCCTCCTCGGGCAATGACTCGGCCCTGGGCGGCCGCCTGCGCGCCGGGATGATGTACGGCGCCAGCGACGATCGCCGCGCGGCCGGATCGGCGGCTGGGTACTAGGCGTCCCTACAGAAGGTTCGCCGCCGATCCGGCCGCCCGTCAAACCGGGCTGCGCATCACGCGATGGGTCCGCGCGGCGTAAACGGCCGCCAGCTGCGGGCTGTTGACACGGCCCACCGCATGGGCGACTACCTCGTTGCGGCAGCGCAGGTACACCGCGTACCGTTGCAGCTCCGAGAAATCCACCGGCGGGCACAATTGCTCCGCTGCATGCTCGATACGCGCATAGAGCTGCTCGGCGCCGCGCGGGGTATTGATGTCCAGATCGGCGTAGTTGACGACCACCGCAGGACCCTCGAACTGCGGGCTGGAGCCTTGAGCCGCCACCGCTGCCATCGGCAGCAGGCCGATGAGACCGGCGGTCAGGACGGCCTTGAACCCGATGGTGCCCTTGCTGATGCTGTGGCGATTTTGCGAATACATGTGCGCTCCCCTTGGTTCCAATCCCTGGTGCATATGTAACGCCCGCCACGGGGTCCGGGTCTGCGGCTGCAGCGCGCACTCGTCCCGGCAAATTACGGGTTGGTACCAGCCGGCACGAACCGCCGGGGATTCCGTGTACGCTTAGGCTCGTGGACACCGCGACGCAGACGCCCTTGGCTGGCGTACAACGGGATCGAATCCGCCTCGGTACCCTGGCACAGCTGGGAGTACTGACCGCGTTCTGGATCTACGTCACCGTGTCCAATGTTCTCTACGCCCACAACATGGCAGTGAGCCTGGACCCGAGCGGTACGCGGCACCTGTTCGCGACCTGGCCAGCCCGGTCGCTGCAGCACCTGCTGCTCTATCCCGTGCTGCTGCTGTGTGTGCAGTTGGCGATGCGCATCGGGTGGCGCCCCCTGCCGCAGCGCGCACCGCTCCAGGCCGTGCTGGCGCTGGTATTTGCACTGCTGGCCTCCCCCCTGCTCGGAGTCGCCGAGCACATGCTGGGCGACTCCATGGAACTGAGTCAGCCGGAAGACCGCATGAACATGCCCTGGCAGGGACCGCAGTCGGAGCTGGCGCTGCGCATCGCCAGCGCCACCAGCTTCCTGCTGACCTACGGCTTCGCGCTGGCGCTGGTCAGCGGCTTCTCGCTGTACCAGAAGTACCGGGACTCGGAGCTGCAGCGTGCGGCCCTGGAACGCGCCTGGAACGCGGCACGTGTGGCCGCGCTGCGCATGCAGCTGTCCCCCCATACGCTTTTCAATCTGCTGCATACCATCCGGGGTCAGATCCAATGGGATCCGCCAACCGCGCAGAAAATGATCGTTCAGCTCAGCGATCTGTTGCGCCGCCTGCTGGCCGCCGGCGAAACCGAGTTCACGCCGCTGGCGGCCGAAATTGAATTCGCGCGCCTGTACCTGGGCCTGCAACAGCAGCGGTTCGCGGACCGCCTCACCCTGACCCTACCGGATCGTTCGGCCTTGCCCGAGGCCTGGGTTCCCAGCCTGATCCTGCAGCCACTCATCGAAAATGCCGTGCTTCACGGCCTCGCTGGCCACAGCGGAGCGGTGCAGGTCAGCATCGAGGTCCAGTGCGATGCGCAACAGCTGCGCCTTATCGTCCGCAATACCACCGCTGCGGCCACGCCGGGTCGCAACGGCATCGGCCTGCGCAACGTCCGCGAGCGACTGGCGGTCCATTTCGGGGATCGGGGTAGCCTCATCGTGCGCGAGGAGCCTGAGGCCTGGGTATCCATGGTGCAGATGCCCGTGCTGCGTGAAGCAGCCGCGGCCGCAATCAGCGCGCCCCCATCAGCATGATTGAGGTGGTCATCGTTGATGACGAACCGGCCGCGCGCCGCACGCTGCGTGAGTGCTGTGCCCGCGAACCGGATCTGCGTATTGCCGGTGAGTATGCCGATGGGCGCGGTGCCCTGGCCGCCATTCTGGCAAGTCCACCGGATCTGTTGTTCCTGGACATCCAGATCGATACCGTCAACGGTATCGCCCTGGCGCGCTCTCTTGACCAGGAGAAGCTGCCGGATATCGTGTTCGTGACCGCCTACGATCGATATGCCCTGGAAGCGTTCGAGGTATGCGCCAGCGATTACCTGCTCAAGCCCTTTGACTACGAGCGCTTCAGGGCGACCGTGGCCCGGGTACGGCGCAAACGCGGTGCCACTGAAGCCGATGAGCGGCGCGAAGCGCTGCTGTCAGTGGTCGCAAGGCTGGAGCGCGACGTAAAGGCCCTGGCCGATAGCAGTCCCCGCATCATCGCCGAGTCCGGCAGCAGCATGCACATCCTCAACATCGCCGACATCGAGTTGGTCGAAGGGGATCGCAACTACGTGAAATTCACGGTAGGCCGTGGGCAGTACCACGCCCGCAGCACCCTGCAGCAGGCGGAACTCTCATTGCGAAGTCAGCCCATGCTGCGCATCAGCCGCTCCTGCCTCATCAACGTCAACTTCATCCGCGAACTGAGCCGCACGCCGCGCGGCGATTTCATATTTGTTCTGACCTGCGGCACCACGGTGACCAGCAGCGAGGGCCACCGGGACGCAGTGCGTGAGCACTTGAACGGCATGAAGCTCGGCACCGGATAGCCGCTTACGTTCAGGCCGGAACGTGGGCGCCGTCACCCGTCGCGTCGGTTTGCTCGCCCGCGACCACATCGCGGATGACCTGCTCGAGCACCGCCAGGTACTCCAGGTAGCGCTTGCGACCATTCGTCGTGATGCGGCAGAAGGTCAGCGGACGGTTGCCGTCCACGTCCTTGGTGATTTCGATCAGCTTCGCAGTGCGCAGCACCTGCAGATGGCGGCTGAGGTTGCCGTCGGTCAGCGCGCACATGGACTTCAGATCCGCGAACGCGAGGCCCTTCGGATGCGTCACCAGCGAGGTCAGCACGCTCAGACGGGCGCGCTCGTGAATCACACTGTCCAAAGCATCGTAGGCAAATCCTTGCCGCGTCTGCTTCCTGCTACGCATCTTCATCCGCCTCACGGTAACTGAACTTGAGGACCGCCGCGATCAGCAGCTGGCCAATGCCAAAGGGAAACCCCATCTGCCAGGGCGACAGGGCGTGGTCCCCCATGCCTGCAGTCAGGCACAGGGCGCCGGTGGCCAGAAACCACACCCCCACGGCCAGCATCTGCCGTGGCACGAACCGACAGGACGCAAAAATGCCCAGGCCGTAGAAAATCTGCCACAGGCCGGGCAGCATCCACAGATCCCGCGGGGCGCTGCGGGCCAGCACCAGCGTCACCAGCACGCCGGCCGCGATGGCCGGTAGAAACGACTCGGCAGCCGAACCAATCATATGGCTGACCAGGCCCGAATGAACCCGTCGCGTGCGGGTGATGGTCTGCAGACCCGTGACCAGCACCGCCAGCGCCGCGGTTGAAATCCAGATCAGCAAAAACCCCGTGGCATGGGCTGCCGGGTCTTTCAGCACAGCCGCCTGCAAGACGGCAGCGGCGCCGGCCAGCAGCCCGGTCGCTGCGACGGTTTCCGGCCCATAGCCGCGAAATTCCGTGCCCCGGGCCAGCTGTCCGCGGATGGCGTGAATCTGTGCGAGAGCTTTGTACAGGTCGGCCACGATGGGTGAACTCTAGCGCCAATGCCCGGCGACCTCCACCACCAGGGCGATCGCCACCGCGATCGCACCGGCAGAGGCACACAGCACCGCGGCCGCCGCGCAGTCCTTGACGATGCGGATCTGCGGATGCAGCTCCGGCTGCACGTGATCGGCCAGATGTTCGATCGCGGTATTGAACAGTTCGGCCGCCAGCACGCCGGCAGCACCCAGGCTGACCAGGGCCCACCACACCGCCGGTGGCTGCAGATAGGCCAGCGCCAGGGCCACGACCACCAGGCATACCAGCTGGGTGCGCAGGCTGCGTTCGGCCCGCACTGCATGCGCAAGCCCGGTCAGCGCAAAACTCATGCGCCGGCCAAATGAGAGATTCTTGTGGGCTGGGGTCATGCGCTGTTCCGTCGCCGTCGGCGGCCTGCCATTGAGCCTTGATTCTAGCCTAAGCCGCCGCCCGAGCCGGCGCCTTGGGAAAGCGCTTGCCACGACCGCGCGCGCCATTTACTTTACGGGGCAAAGTAAGGGCCCACGGCATCACCATGAACATCTACGCGGGATTGTTCGAGTCAATGCTCGAGTGTTGCGGCCGCACCTGGTTGCGGCATGGGCCTGTCTATACCGTGTCCATGGTGGCGCTGAGTGTGGGTGTCAGCCTGAATGTCCTCAGCGTCATCGATCTGCTGTGCCTCAGCGCTATGTCTACTCGCTGCTTTGTATTGCCTTCATCGCCAATAGCCTGCTCGCACGCCGTCACTTCATCACGGGGCGCGCCGGCCCACAGCAGTGCGTCTCGGCGCCCGTGTACCTGCTCTGCTCGGCTGTGCTGTTTCTCGCCACTCTCGTAATGTACTTGCATAGTACATTGTAACTATTTGATTTAACAATAGTTATATCCCGCCATTCAAACAACCGTAGGGCGTAGCCTACGATTCAAGCCGCTGCACCCGGACTTACACGCCAACGGCTCTCAAATAGCCTCAGCATCAGACGTGCTTTTGCACGAGTTGCTCAAGGGGTCTCCCATGCTTCACTACGCCGTGGTCTTTTTCATCATCGCCATCGTGGCGGCCATTCTGGGATTCGGCGGGCTCGCAGCCGGTGCCGCGGGCATCGCCAAGGTGCTGTTCCTGATCTTCCTGGTTATCGCGATCGCTACCTTCATCATGGGGCGCCGACCGCGAATTTAGCCATGGCAATAAACAAGACGACATTCGTGGTCACGGTGGCGCTGTTGGCGACCTGCATGTTGAATGCATGCAACCAGGCCAAGAGCCCCGAGCAGGTGGCCAAGGACACGGCCGCTGCCGAGAACACCGCCACGGAAAACGCGGCCAAAGTCGAGCAGTCGGCGGGCGACAAGGTCAATCGCGCTGAAACCGTGGTGCGCGACGAGAAGACCGCCGAGGCTCACACGGCCGCCGTACAGGCCGAGAAGGTCGCGGACGCGAAAGCGCAGGGCGAACACAAAGTCGCCCTGGCGCAGTGCGAGAGCCTGGGCGGTGAGCCGCAGAAGGCCTGCAGGGAACAGGCGGACACCGCCTTCCAGGTGGCCGAGGACCAGGCCAAGCAGGCCGAAGCCAATACGGATCCGAAGCCTTAAGCTCGCTGCGTGGCCGTGAGCACTCGACCGATTGCCTCCCTGACCCTTTCCTTCGGTCTGGTGGCCATTCCGGTCAAGCTGTATTCGGCCACCGATGTGTCGGAGCGAATCAGTTTCCACTTCCTGCGCGCCAAGGATGGCTCACGGGTCAAACAGCAGTACGTGGCCGTGAAAGACGGCAAGCTGGTCGAACGCACGCAAATGGCCAAGGGCTATGAGTTCGCCAAGGACCAATTCGTCATGTTCTCCCCGCAGGAGCTCAAGGAGCTGGAGGAGAAAACCAGCAGTGCCATCGATATCAGCGAATTCGTGCCGCTGGAATCCGTCGATCCGGTTTACTACGCCGGCACCTATCTGCTGGCGCCCGAAAAAGGCGGCGCGAAACCCTACGCCCTGCTCACGAGCGCATTGAAGAAGTCCGCCCAGTGCGCGGTGGGCCGCTGGATCTCCCGGGGCAAGGAACATGTGGTTGTGATCCGGCCGTTCGGCAACGGACTGGCTTTGCACCAGTTGCACTTCCAGGGCGAGCTTCGGCCCATGAAGGATCTCGGCATCGAGTCCGGACCGGTTTCCGATGCCGAATTGAAGCTTGCAACCCAACTCATCGAACAGTTGGCCGTCAAGAAATTTGACCCGGGTGAATTTACCGATGAATTCAAGAGTCGCGTAGAGGCGGCGATCCAACGCAAGGTTCAGGGCAAGGAAGTGTCGGTGGCCGCCCCGCCCACCTCAAGGCGTGGCAGTGGCAACAACGTCGTCGATCTGATGGCTGCACTCAAGGCCAGCCTGAACAGCAAACCTAGCGGAGCCGCTCCCAGCCGCATGCCCAAGCGGGCCATTCCGGCCGCGTCGCGGAAAGCCACGCGGCGATGAAACCGCGAGCAAAAGGTCGGCCAGCGCCCAAGTCCAGGGCGGCCCGCAGTTCCACGGCCCCGCACAAACGTCGCCTGGCCACGGCCCACTTCGAACGCGCCTTTGCGCTCGAGACCTCCGATTTGAACGCCGCGCGGGACGCATATCGCGCGGCGCTCGACCTCCATGCCGGGCATCTGGAGGCCACGATCAATCTGGGCCGATTGCTGCATTTGAATGGTGAGCTCGCGGCCGCTGAATCGGTCTATCTCGCCGCCGAGCACGGCAGCGCGCTGCTGTCATTCAATATCGCCTTGCTGCTCGAGGACCTGAAGTGCGACGCGGAGGCGGTTGGAGCGTATCTGGCGGCGCTGGCGCTCGAGCCGACCTTGCATGAGGCGCATTTCCACCTCAGCATGTTGCATGAGCGCCAGCAGCGGCCGCGCGAGGCCCTGAAGCATCTGTTGGCATACCGACGCCTCACGCGACTATAGAGTGTGGTCGTAGGAGGTTGCCTACAGGCAAATACACCACAGCCCGACCTTAGGGGTAGGCTGTGCCGAGCTATACGTGTGCGCTGACCTTTCCAAATGATTACCCCTATACGGCGAATTCACCTCAGCTATTGCTGGTAACCGTCTGATATTAAGATATTTCGTCACAGTGGACAGCCGGGGCAGCCCGACCGTCCCGGTGCACGCTGTTGCAGATTTTGAGTGAGGAGATACTCGATGGCGCCCGCAGCGACAATGGCCAAATCATTGCAGAAGCATTACAAGCAGCTGCTTGCAGAATGGGCCAAGCACCTTCAATCCGAGGTTGCCGATGGCAGGAAAGTGCGGATTTCCCCGCAGGAGCTGAGGACCCAGGCCGATGAGTTCCTGCAGCTGTTGACCGCCGTTGTGACCAGTGCCAATCCCGACGATCGCCACTCCGCGCAGTTCAAGGCCCTGCAGGGTTTCCTGGAGAATCTGTCGCGCTCGCGGGCGCAGCAGGGATTCACATCGGCCGAGACCGCGATGTTCATCTTCTCGTTCAAGCAGCCGCTGTTTGCTGCGCTGCGTGCCGAAGCCGGCAATGATGCGAATCTCCTCGCGGACGAGAACTGGAACGCGACCCGGCTGCTCGATGAGCTGGGACTCATCACCGTCACTACCTATCAGCAGGCCCGCGAAGAGATCATCAGCCGGCAGCAGCAGGAAATGCTGGAGCTGTCGACGCCCGTCGTCAAATTGTGGGAAGGAATCCTGGCACTGCCGATGATCGGGACCCTGGACTCTGCCCGTACCCAGGTGGTCATGGAGTCACTGCTGCAAAAGATCGTCGAGACCGGCTCGCAGATTGCCATCATCGACATCACCGGTGTGCCCACCGTGGACACCCTGGTTGCACAGCATCTGCTCAAGACCGTGACCGCCATCCGACTGATGGGCGCTGATTGCATCATCAGCGGTGTTCGTCCACAAATTGCCCAGACAATCGTGCATCTGGGTGTGGATCTGGCGGGCGTGACGACGAAGGCGAACCTCGCGGACGCGCTGGCCCTTGCGCTCAAGCGCACCGGCAACACGCTGTCCCGCTAGGACCCGGATGGAACGGATACCCATTCTGCGAATCGGCGAGTTCCTGCTCGCGACGATTCAGGTCGACATGCACGATCAGCTGGCCTTGCAGCTGCAGGATGACCTGACCAAGGCCATCCAGCGCCATGGCGCCAAGGGCGTGCTGATCGATATTTCGGCATTGGAGATGGTCGACTCCTTCATTGGTCGCACGATTTCGGACATCTCCAACATGGGCCGCATACTCGGTGCACGCACCGTGCTGGTTGGCATGCAACCGGCGGTCGCAATTACGCTGGTCGAACTTGGGCTGTCATTACCCGGCGTGGCCACCGCATTGGACGTGGACCGGGGCATGACCATGTTGCGAGCCGTGCTCGCGGACGATTGAGTCGATGGATCAGATAGCAGCAGGCGAGGAGCCCTTGCGCTCGCAGCATGACATTGTCATGGCGCGCCAGGCCGTGCGCCGTCTGACCCGGGAATTGAGCTTTTCGCTGGTTGACCAGACCAAGATGGTCACTGCGGCCAGCGAGCTGGCACGTAATACCCTGATCTACGGCGGGGGCGGCAACATGTACTGGTACACCCTCAGAAACGGCGCGAAACAAGGCCTGCGACTGGTATTCAGTGATCAAGGCCCGGGAATCCCGGATCTGGAACTCGCATTGACCGACGGGTGGACCTCCGGCACCGGTCTGGGGCTTGGCCTGACCGGCGCACGCCGACTGGTGAACGAGTTCGACATCGAAACCTCACCCGCGGGTACGCGGGTGACGATCGTGCGCTGGAGCTGACGGTGGTTTTCCAGCGCAGCAGGGAGCAGCACCGCCACCTGATCGAGGAGGAAAGCCAGATCGGTGAGGCACGCCGGGACGCGCAACGTCTGGCGATGAAATACGGTCTGGATGACACCCAAACGGGCCGCGTGGCCATCGCCGCAACGGAACTTGCCACCAATTTGTACCGTCACGGCAGCGGTGGCGAATTGCTGTTACAGCCGATCCGGGCGGGGGACAAGGAAGGCATAGAGTTACTGGCCATCGATAAGGGCCGTGGCATGACCGACGTCGATCGCTGTATGGGCGATGGCTATTCCACCGGCGGCACGACCGGCACGGGCCTTGGCGCCATTCGGCGCCTGTCGGTTGAGTTCGATATCCATTCCGTACCGGGTGAAGGCACGGTGGTGATGTGCCGCGTCGGCGCCATTGCCGGTTCCCGATTGGGGGCCATCAGTATTGCGCTGCAGGGTGAAACGGAGTGTGGCGATGGCTGGGCCTTCACCCAGGACGATACATTCACCTCCTTGATGGTGGTCGACGGACTGGGGCACGGAAGTTTTGCGGCAGTCGCGGCCGAGGGCGCGCTACGAACCTTCGCCGATGCCCCCGCCGAATCCCCGCGTGGCCTGCTGGAGCGCGCGCATCGCGCCTTGGGCAGCACGCGCGGCGCCGCTGCCGCGGTCGCGCGGGTCACGGCCGGCGGCAGCGTGTCTTACGCCGGCGTCGGCAATATCAGCGGGCGCCTGGTGAGTGCCGAGAAGTCGCAGGGACTCGTATCGCACAATGGGACCTTGGGTCTGACCATGCCCCGCCTGCAGCAGTTCGAATACGCGCGCGCCACGGAATCATTTCTGGTCATGCACAGCGACGGTCTGTCGGCGCGCTGGGACCTGCACGAGAACGCGGCGCTGCGCCAGCGGCATCCCGCCATCATTGCCGCGGTCCTGTATCGGGACCATGCCCGGGCGCGGGACGATGCCACCGTGGTGGTGTGGAACTGATGTCCACGCAAAATCCACCGCCCGAGGATGACATGCTCACGCTGCGCCACCGCCTGGCGAGGAGTGAGTCTGACGCGGAGACCTTGCGCGGCGAATTGGAGGAAACCAACCAGGGCGTGTTGGCCTTGTATGCAGAGCTCGATGATCGCGCGACACAGCTTCGCGAAGCCATCGACCTGAAGGGCCGGTTTCTCTCCTACATGAGTCACGAGTTCCGCACACCGCTCACCTCGATGCAAAGCCTCACCGGCATCCTGCTGGCCCGGCTCGACGGACCCCTGACCACCGAGCAGGAAACCCAGATCCGGCTGGTGCGCCGATCGGTCAGTGAGCTGACCGAAATGGTCGATGACCTGCTCGATCTGGCAAAGATGGATGCCGGTCGCATCACGATCTCACCGGAATGGTTCGAAATGGTGGACCTGTTTTCCGCGTTGCGCGGCATCTTCAGGCCGATCGTGGCCAACTCATCCGTTTCACTGATATTCGCCGAGCCGCAAGGCGTGCCACGGATTTACACGGATGACAAGAAACTGTCGCAGATTCTGCGTAATTTCATTTCCAACGCCCTGAAATTCACCACCGAAGGTCAGGTCAGCGTCAGCGCCACCATGCCGGCCACGGACCTGGTCGAATTCGCGGTGACGGATACGGGAATCGGTATCTCCGCCGAGCATCTGCCAATGCTCTTCAATGATTTCATGCAACTCGACACGCGACTGCAACGTCGTCTGCGGGGCACGGGCCTGGGCCTGTCACTCGCGCGCAAATTCGCCCAGCTCCTGGGCGGGGATGTCGGAGCAGAAAGCGAACTTGGCAAGGGCTCGCGTTTCTGGGTCCGGCTTCCCGTCCGATACACTCCCACACCTGACCGGGGGGCCGCCCTATGAGCGAACCAACAGCCATCTTTCCCGACCGCCAGAAGATCCTGGTCGTCGATGACAACGCAGCCTCACTGTATGCCACCTCGAGAATTCTTCGGGCGGCGGCCTTCGAAGTGATAGAGGCCGAAAACGGCACCGATGCGCTGGCGCTGGCGCCCAGCGTCGATCTGATCATCCTGGACATCAATCTTCCCGACATCGATGGCCTGGAGGTATGCCGCAAGCTGCGCGCACGTTCAGACGCCTCCTATCTGCCCATCGTCCATCTGTCGGCGACCTTCGTGACCAGTATCGACAAGCAACAGGGGCTCTCCGCCGGCGCGGACAGTTATCTGACCCATCCGGCCGATCCGGCAGTGCTCGTGGCCACAGTGCGAGCGCTGCTGTTCGCGCGCAAGTCGGATGCGAACCGGCGCACCGCCGACAGTCGTTTTCGCGCGGTGTTTGAACTGGCATCCAGCGGCATCGCCCTGCTTGACGCCAAGCTGCAATGCATCGACGTCAATCCCGCCTTCTGCGCGCTCGCCGGCCTCAGCAGGACGGAGATCATTGGTCGCGATATCTACAGCTTCGTGAGTGCGAACAGCCTGGAAGCCTGCCGCCATATCGATGCCACCCTGCGCGCCGAAGGCCATTGGGATGGCACACTGCGTGTCAAGCGCGGTAATGGCCAGCAGGCCGAGGTTGAGTGGCGCATCGTGGCCGAGAGTTCCGACGGAACCCGCATCGCCATTGCCACGGACGTTACCGAAAGGCGGCGTGCGGAGGCCGAACGTGAGAGTCTGCTGGCCGGTGAGCGGGCCGCGCGCCAGGAAGCCGAGCGGCTCAACCGCGTCAAGGATGAATTCCTCGCGACTCTCTCGCACGAACTGCGCAATCCACTCAGCGCCATCCTCGGCTGGGTCACGGTACTGCAGCGCACGCCGGGCATCACCCCGGAATTCGTCAAAGGCCTTGACGTCATCGAGCGCAATTCGCGGCTGCAGACCCACCTGATTTCGGATCTGCTCGATTACGCGGGCATGCGTTTCGGCAAGATGAACCTGGACATCATTGCGACTCATCCGGCCATTGCGTTGCAGTCGGCTCATGCCGTGGTGGCACCCCTGGCGGCTGCCAAAAAGGTCGCCCTGAAGTGGAATGTGGCGGATCCCGATGCGCGCGTCATGGGAGATGACGCCCGGCTGCAGCAGATTGTCTGGAACCTGGTGAGCAACGCCATCAAGTTCACGCCGGCGGGAGGCAGTGTCATCGTTGACGCGCACGCGCGCGGCAATCAGTACGAAATTTCCGTCACTGATACCGGCCGCGGCATCAGCGCCCAGTTCCTGCCCCACCTCTTCGATCGCTTCAGCCAGCAGGATTCCAGTCTCAATAAGAGCTTTGCCGGCCTAGGCATCGGTTTGACCATCGTCAAGCATCTCGTCGAGGTTCATGGCGGGACCATCGAGGCGCAAAGTCTGGGCGAAGGGCAAGGGGCGCGCTTCACGGTATTCCTGCCGATCACCCAACAGCAGGTGCGCATTCGTTCCGAAGAGACCGGCGCACCACTGAAGGGACTGAGCGTACTGGTCGTCGAGGACGACAGCGATACTCGCGCATTCATCGCACGGGTACTTCTGGAAGCCGGGGCGAGTGTCGCTGAGGCGACGAATGGCGAGGAAGCGCTGGCATTGGTGCGCACGAATCCGCCGTCAGTCCTGGTGAGCGACATCGGCATGGCCAAGCAGGACGGCTACCAGCTGATTCGCTCAGTGCGCAGCGCCGGCTACAGTGCGGAGAGCCTGCCGGCCATTGCGCTGACCGCTTTTTCCCGCGCCCAGGACCGGGCGGATGCCATCAAGGCCGGTTTCCAGGTCCACCTGATCAAGCCAATTTCGGCCGATCGACTCACAACGGCCATTTCCATGTTGGCCACGCAGGCCAACACCTGAGGATCACCCCTGCTGCGCTCGCAGCCGATCAGGCGAGCAATCCCGCCGTCACATTGATCGCGAAGCCAAGGATCGCCAGGTTGAACAGGAACGAGATGACGCTCTGGGCGATCACAACGCGACGGATTGCGACCTGGGTAGTTGAAACATCAGCTGTCTGGCAGGCCGCGGCGATCGTGAAGGCGAAATAGGCGAAATCCCAAAACACCGGCTCCGGGGTTCCCGGGAATCTGAGCGGCTGCTCAGCCACCTCAGCGCTGTAGAACATGTCGGCGTAGTGAACGGTAAACACCGTCGGGACGAGCAGCCACGAATCGATGATCGTCAGCGCCGCGAGCAGGATATGTGCCACCTTGTCGTCGGGTGGAACGCTCTTCAAGGTGGCCAGATATGCCACGATTGCCGCGACACTCAGGATCGCCGCACCCACCACCACCAGCAGGATGACGGTCGCCGAGGGATCATCGGCGCGGTAGCGCTCGCGCAGCTGTTTCGCGCCGAGTCCGTTCAGATGCATGAAGGTCAGCGGCAGCAGCACGAGAACCGCGGTATTCCACCCAACCAGCGCCCGGGTCAAAACTGCCCACTCATGCGGCAATGCAATACAGATCGCTGCACCGACCAGCACGGCCAGCCACAGCTTCGCATGGTTGAAGACCCAGGATTTTTGGGGTGTGCGCGCGTCTGACATGAAAAGCGGGTACCCCAAAGAGTGATGCAGAGCGCAGATTAACAAAGACTAATCCAAGGGTAACTCGATCCATTGTCAGCTGAGCGTAAACTTTCCGGCGAGACTCAACGATTCGCCCAATCAATTCCCAGTGGGTGATCCCGATGAACAAGATCAGTGTGATTCTCGCAAGCATGTTCGTTCTCGCCGGCTCGCTCGCTCAAGCGAACACTCCCACCACTAGCTCATCGGGTGGTGGTGGTGGTGGCGGCTCCTCCGGCGGTGGTGGCGGTGGCGGTGGTGGCGGCCACGGCGGAGGGGGCGGCGGCGGCGGCTCCTCGGGCGGTGGTGGTGGTGGCCACGGCAGTGGCTCCTCGGGCGGCGGCGGCCACGGCGGAAGTT
>DATHOA010000169.1:0-3328 GCA_035485475.1 Steroidobacteraceae bacterium
AGGTCGACGAACGGGCCCTTTTTCGTTGAACGCGGCATATGTTCCTCAACGCACCTTGTTCTTGCGACGCTGCACGATCATGTTGTCCGTGCGCTTGTTGTTGCGGGTCTTCTTGCCCTTGGTATTCCAGCCCCACGGGGAAACCGGGTGCGGATTACCCTGGCCGGACTTGCCCTCGCCACCGCCGTGCGGGTGATCGACCGGGTTCATGGCCAGGCCACGCACCGTCGGCCGCACGCCGCGCCAGCGCATCGCACCGGCCTTGCCGTAGCTGCGCAGATTGTGCTCGTCATTGCTGACTTCGCCCAGGGTCGCGCGGCAGTCGATGTGCACCTTGCGGCTCTCACCGGACTTCAAACGCAGGAAGGCGTACAGCCCTTCGCGGGAAGTGAACTGCACGGAGGATCCGGCACTGCGGGCCAGCTGCCCACCCTTGCCGGGCTTCAGCTCCACGTTGTGCACCGTCGAACCGACCGGCAGATGCCGCAGCGCCATCGCATTGCCCGGCTTCATCGCCGAATCGGAGCCGCTGCGCACTTCATCACCGGCGGCCATACCCTTGGTCGCGATGATGTAGCGGCGCTCGCCGTCGGTGTACAGCACCAGCGCGATGTGCGCGGTACGGTTCGGATCGTATTCAATGCGCTCGACCGTGCCGGCAATGCCGTCCTTGTCGCGCTTGAAGTCGATGATGCGGTACTTCTGCCGCGAACCACCGCCGACGTGGCGGGTGGTGATGCGACCGAAATGGTTGCGCGCGCCGGTCTTGTTCTGCGCCACCGTCAGCGGCTCGTACGGCCCGCCCTTGTGCAGGTGCGAGCGGTCGATGCGCACGACGGTGCGGGTACCGGGGGAGGTCGGCTTGAACTTGATGAGTGCCATGAGCGTTAGGCCTTTGCCTTGGCTTCGTAATCAATCGTCTGGCCTTCGGCCAGGCTGACATAGGCTTTCTTCCAGTCCTGGGTACGGCCCTGCAGCTTGCCGAATTTGCGCGCCTTGCCGGGCTCGTTCACCACCTGCACACCGCGCACCTTGACCTCGAACATCAGTTCGACCGCGGCCTTGATGTCGGGTTTCGTGGCCTGGCGGCTCACCCGGAAGCAGTACTGGTTGTGGTTCTGCATGGCCGTGGACGTCTTTTCGGTGACGTGCGGGGCCAGCAGGACGTTCATGAGTTGTTCGCGGTTCACTGGAACCTCTCCTCGAGCAGCTTGACCGCACCGACGGTCATCAGCACGCGCTCGTGATCCAGCAGCGACAGCGGATTGATCTGCGCGACTTCGATCAGCTCGACATGCTTCAGGTTGCGGGCCGCCAGCAGCAGCTTCTCATCCAGCGCTTCGACGACGATGAGCACATTGCTCAACGACCAGGTGGACAGCTTGGTGGCGAGCAGCTGGGTCTTCGGTGCCTCCAGCGCGATCTCATCGGTGACGACCAGGCGATCCTGGCGTACCAGCTCGGAGAGCATGGAGCGCATCGCGCCGCGGTACATCTTGCGGTTGACCTTCTGCGCAAAATCGCGGGGCCGGGCGGCGAAGGTCACACCACCGCCGCGCCAGATGGGCGAACGGCTCGAACCGGCGCGGGCCTGACCGGTGCCCTTCTGGGCATGGGGCTTCTTGCCGCCGCCGCGCACTTCGGCGCGGGACTTCTGGCGCTTGGTGCCGGCGCGGCCGGCATTGCGGTAGGCCACAACGACCTGGTGCACCAGGGTCTCGTTGTATTCCTGGCCAAAGGTGGCCTCGGACACGGCCAACTCAGTACCCCCACTGACTAATTTCAAATTCATGATGGGTCCTACTTCTTCCCGGCCTTGGCAGGATTCGGGGTCTTGCCCACCGGAGCCTGCTTGGTCGGCACAATCATCTTGCGGCCGGCCTGGCGCTGGGTCTTCACGGACAGGCGCACGATCACGCGCCCTCCCTCCGAACCGGGCACGGCGCCGCGGATCAGGAGCAGGTTGCGCTCGACGTCCACCTCGACGACCCGCAGATTCTCGATGGTGCGGCGCATCACGCCCATGTGGCCGGACATGCGCTTGCCCTGGAACACACGGCCGGGGGTCTGGCGCTGGCCGATGGAGCCGGGGGTACGATGCGACAGCGACACACCATGGGTGGCATGGTGGCCGGCGAAGTTATGCCGCTTCATGGTGCCGGCGTAGCCCTTGCCGATGGTCGTGCCGGTCACGTCGACGATTTCGCCGGCCTTGAAACGGTCAACCGTAAGCGTGGCACCTTCCTTCAGATCCGCGCCCTCACCCTCGGTGAGACGGAATTCCATCAGGCCGCGTCCGGGGCTGACCGCAGCCTTCGCGAGGTGGCCGGTGGCCGCCTTGGACAGCAGCTGCGGGCGCTTGGTACCGAAGGCGACCTGCACGGCACGGTAGCCGTCGACTTCCTTGGACTTCAGCTGCGTGATGCGGTTGGGCAGTACTTCGATGACGGTCACAGGAATGGTTTCGCCGGCGTCCGTAAACACCCGCGTCATGCCTGCCTTGCGACCGACCAGACCAATAGAATTTTTCATGGGCTGAAATTCACAAACTCATGCGGCGAACGCAGCAGCGCCCGCTCACGTCTTAAAGGTTCATCCGGTGGAGGAAAGTCCACGCAAGAGGCATGCGAGCCGGACCGGCCGCATGATTCTCGAGTGGTCTTGGCGTCCCTTATGGTCGCCAACCTCGCCCGACACTGCTTTCGCAGCATTACCGCCTGAAGGTTACCCCTGGCGGAAAAGGTCGCGCAGTATACGAAGCGACCCGCCTATGTACAAGCCCGAATCGAGCCGATTCGGGCTTTTTTACCCCAAAAGCCTCAGTTCAGCTTGATCTGAACGTCCACGCCGGCCGGCAGCTCCAGCTTCATCAGCGCATCCACGGTCTTGTCCGTGGGATTGAGGATGTCCATGAGGCGCTTATGGGTGCGCAGCTCGAACTGGTCCCGCGCATCCTTGTCGGAGTGCGGGGAGACGAGCAGGGTGAAGCGCTCCATCTTGGTCGGCAGGGGCACGGGCCCCTTCACGGTCGCGCCGGTGCGCTTGGCCGTCTCGACGATCTCGCGGGCCGAGTTGTCGATGAGTCGGTGGTCAAACGCCTTCAGGCGGATGCGAATGTTCTGGTTGGCCATATTACTGATCCTTGCAAAGAGCTAGCCCGGTCGAAGCCGGCGCTGGGTTTAGAGGCAAAATTACTTGATGACCCGGGCGACGACGCCGGCGCCGACGGTCTTGCCGCCCTCGCGGATGGCGAAGCGCAGGCCCTCATCCATCGCGATCGGGCTGATCAGCTCCACCACCATCTTGATGTTGTCGCCGGGCATGACCA
>DATHOA010000170.1:0-4873 GCA_035485475.1 Steroidobacteraceae bacterium
GAGCAACAGGCCATTCAGGCCAAATTTCGCTTCCGTCATTGCCACCAGGACGATAAAGGCGCCGGCGGGCCCACCGATCTGAAACCGGCTACCGCTCAGCGCAGACACGCAAAAGCCGCCCACGACAGCCGTATACAGACCGCGCCCGGGAGACACTCCGGAGGCAAGCGCGATGGCCATCGAAAGCGGCAACGCTACGATGGCGACGGTCAGGGCCGCCAGCGAGTCCTTGCGCAGGTCGTCAAGGCCATAGCCCTCGCGAAGCACCGTTGCCAGCTTTGGTCGGAAAAGGTGCGAAGTGGCTGTACCGTCGGGCATTGAGGGACACCGTATCAGTTATCGTAACGCAGTACTGGCGATCAGGAAACAAAATGAAGATCAATCCCAAAGACTTTCGGCTGCGCGAAGGCGATAACGTCAACCTCAGGAAGTGGCCCACCCTGATCGCTCCCGTGTACGGGTCAAAAGCGCACTACGAAAAACTCCTGGAACACCACGTCGAACAGCTCAGCTCCATGCAGCAACTGCACTATGCAACCAATCGTCACGCGCTCCTGCTCCTTTTTCAGGGCATGGACGCGGCCGGAAAGGACGGCGTCATCCGGCACGTGATGTCGGGGGTCAATCCGCAGGGTTGCCAGGTGTTCAGTTTCAAACCTCCCAGCGCAAGCGAACTGGAGCACGACTTTCTGTGGCGTACCATACGTGATTTACCGGAACGCGGTCGCATCGGCATATTCAACCGATCTTATTACGAGGAAGTGCTGGTGGTACGCGTGCACCGCGGCATGCTACGCGATGAAGGCCTTGCGGACGCTCCACGCCACGACGGGAAGCTGTGGCACGACCGGTACCGCTCCATCACGGACCTCGAGCGACATCTGACCATCAACGGTACGCGCATCGTCAAATTCTTCCTGCACCTCTCAAAGGAGGAGCAGCGTAAACGCTTTCTGGCACGCATCGACGATCCACAAAAGAATTGGAAACTCAGCCTTGCGGACATCAGGGAACGAGGCTACTGGAAGCGATACACCAAGGCGTACCAGGAGTGTCTGGGTGCGACCAGCAGCGCGCACGCGCCTTGGCATATCGTTCCGGCCGACGACAAGGAGAACGCCCGACTGATCGTTTCGGCAATCGTGCTCGATGCATTCAAGCAGCTGAGGATGCGTTACCCCAAGCTGAACGCAAAGCGTCGCGGGGAATTATCGGCGATCCGCAAAGGACTTGCGAGGTGAGCTGAAGAAAACCCGGCTGCTCCGTACGCTACCGTACAGAACGGGCGAAGGCCGCGCGCTAGCTTGCGCGAGAAGGCCCAGTCCGGGCGCATTCCCTGGTGAGCCGCTGCGACTTTCGGGGATATTGGGGGGACTGCAGCAATGTTGCGCGTCGATCCGCCAGTCGAGGATTCCGTCACCAGTGTCCTGAAGTGGGTGCTGCTGGTGCTTGCCGTCGCCCCCTTCGGGGTGCTCGCCTGGGCAATCGTCGTGACTTACGTGTTCGCGGCGGCCGCCGCCCTGATGGCTTGGGATTTCATCGTCAAGGCCCGGCGGCGGGTGATAGTCTCGCATTGAATCCTCCCCTGCCGTAGACAGGGTGCGTTAGCGTACCGACGCGGGCGGCCGATACCGCCATGCTTCGGCGATGGTTTACCGACTGCGGCAACTTATTGGCTTGCATATCAATGCTTCCGACGGCGCAATCGGCAAGGTAAAGGACGTCTATTTCGATGATCACAGCTGGACCATCCGGTACCTGGTGTTGGCAACAGAGACCTTTCTCTCCGATCGGCAGGTCCTGATCTCCCCAGTTTCCGTGACCAGCATCGATTGGGACAATAAAGTGGTTCAGGTCAAGCTGACGGTGCAGCAGGTCAAGGACAGTCCATCGATCGACACCGATAAACCTGTCTCGCGCCAGCATGAGGCGGATTACTTCGACCACTACGGTTATCCGTACTACTGGACCGACCCTGCGATCTGGATCAAGGCAACCTATCCGATGACACCCGGCAAGTCCGACGCGGTGGCGCACAACGCCACGGGCCCGCGCGGCGAGTCGCCCTTGGATTCGCGATTGCAGAGCGCCGCGGAGGTAACTGGCTACCGCCTGCTGACAAGCGCCGAGTCGATCGGCCATGTGGAGGACTTCCTGCTCGACTCCGTGACCTGGGCGATCCGCTATCTGATCGTCGATACCCGCAACTGGCTGCCGGGCAAACACGTAGTGATTCCGCCCGGCTGGATCAAACAGGTCGATTGGGATGACGACGCCGTACATGTCGCCGTAAGTCCGGACAGCGTCAAAGGCGCCCCCGAATTTGATTCGGGCACAGAATTCTCGCGTGCGTACGAAAGCAGCCTGTACAAGCACTACCAGCGCGATCCGTATTGGCAGTAGCCGACCCTGCGAGGTTCCCATGTCGATCTTGTCGAAGACCCCAATTCCTGCCTACTCGGCGTCGGATCGGCAATATCGCGAAGATCTGATCCGCAAGGGGGCTTACCTTCGCTCCCAATCGCGCCGACCCTGTGCCGAGCACCAGGCCGAAGATTGGCTTGCCGCTGAGGCACAGGTGGACGCCATGCTGACCTTCCACCCGCGCCGGGCGTAGCGATGTAGTGTACTGCAGCGCACAGACCGTTCACGCCCATACACTTAAGGTGGGCAATGCTCCACGAGTTTCTCAAAGCGAACCGGTCGGTACTGATTGAACGTTGCCGCGCGATGGCCAGCAGCCGCTCTGCCCCGCAGACGCCAGCGCATGAATTCACGCACGGCATCCCGGTCTTTCTCAATCAGCTCATCGAAACCCTGGCGCTCGAGCGCCCAATACGATCCTCGGCTGCACTGATTCCGGATGCCGATGCCGCATTGTCCGGCACGGCGGCGCTGCACGGACGCGACCTGTTCGAGGCGGGACTGCCAATCGGACAAGTTGTGCGCGACTACGGGGATGTGTGCCAGTCCGTCACGAACCTGGCATTCGAAACCGGGGCACCTATTTCGGTCGACGAGTTTCGAACCTTCAATCGCTGCCTGGATAACGCCATCGCCGGGGCCGTGAGCGAGTACGCCAGGTACACTCCGGAGTCCGAAGAGGATGACCTTAACGTACTAAACGCGCGGCTCGGGCCGCTGGCGCATGAGCTGCGCAACTATCTCCAAACCGCCACTTTGGTCGTCTCGGCCATCAAGGCCGGCAACGTCGGCATCAGCGGCGCCACCGCGGCGATTCTGGATCGCAGCCTGATGGGAATGCGCAACCTCATCGATCGCTCCCTGGCGGAGGTGCGCCTGACCGCAGGCCTGCCGCCACGGCCGCAAACCATTCAGCTGGCAATATTCCTGACCGAGGTTGAAGCCTCTGCAGCCCTTGATGCCCAAGCGCGGGATTGCCGCTTCACCGTGGACACCGTGGCGGGGGACGTACGCATCTCTGGCGACCCCGAACTTCTGGCCGCGGCGGTTGGCAATCTGCTGCACAATGCCTTCAAATTCACGAAGCGCCATACGGAAGTGTGGCTGCGCGTGGTCGCCTCTGAAGCTCGAGTCTTCATTGAGGTGGAGGACCGCTGCGGCGGCCTTCCGGATGAGGCGTGTGAAGCACTCCTGCGGCCATTTGTTCAGGGCGGCTCGGACCGGTCCGGTCTCGGACTCGGACTCGATATCTGCCGTCGCGCCGTCGAGGCCACCGGTGGAACGCTCAAGGTCCGCAACCTTCCCGGGTCCGGATGTGTCTTCACCATCGAACTCCCGCGACTCGTGCACCACTGATGGCGATCCATCGAATCTCCAAGACCGCCAATGTTCCGGATGCAATCGCGCTGCTGAAAGCGGACCACAAGCAGGTGCGGCAGCTGTTTACGCAGTTCGAGCACTCCCGCGCCGCCAGCAAGAAAAAACATCTGGCCACCGAAATCTGCGCCGCACTCACCGCGCACACGACCATGGAGGAGGAGATTTTCTATCCCGCCTTCCTTGCCGGAACCAGGGACGTGGCGATGCATCATGAGGCCGAGATCGAGCACGACGGCGCCAAGAACCTCATCGCCCAGATTCAAGCTTCGGACCCATCCGATGACTACTACGAGTCCAAGGTGACCGTGCTATCCGACATGATCAAACATCACGTCAAGGAAGAGGAGCGGCCGGCCGGAATGTTTGCCGAGGCGCGCGGTTGCAAAACGATGGATCTGAAAGCCCTTGGCGCGCAATTGGCCAGGCGCAAGAAGGAACTCATGGTGGAACTTGCCGAGTAAGGTCCGGCGCCTGCACGGCAAAGGCCTGATCGTGCTCGACGAGCAGCACGATTTTGCCGATATGGGTGCCCGACTCCATGAGCGCATGCGCATCCGCGGCGGCATTCAAAGGGAAGCGGGCATGAATGGGCGGTGGTTGCAGGCGCCGGTCCGCGAATAGCGGCCATACATCATTCAGCAGGTCCGCGGCCAGGCGTCCCTTGGCGGCGCTGGACTGCGGTCGCAGCGTCGCACCCATGATTTTCAGGCGCTTCACCAGGACCTGGCGCAGATCAATCTGCGCGTGCGTGCCGCCCTGGACCGCAATCAATGCAATGCGCCCATCGATGGCAGCCGCAGTGATGTTCCGCTGCATGTATTCACCGCCGACCATGTCCAGAATCACATCGGCGCCACGACCCTGCGTCGACTCACGCACGGCGGCGACAAAATCCTCGGCGCGATAATTGATGGCCCGGGCGGCGCCCAGTGCCTGGCAGGCCGCGCATTTCTCAGGGCTGCCGGCCGTAGTGAGCACCCGGGCGCCAAAGGCTGATGCCAGCAGGATGGCGGTCGTGCCGATACCGCTGGCACCCCCGTGCACCAGTACGGTTTCACCGGGCTGCAGG
>DATHOA010000171.1:0-7330 GCA_035485475.1 Steroidobacteraceae bacterium
CAGGAATTCCTGCTGCGGATGCTTGCGGCCGCCCTGGGGCGGAACCGAGGCCACCGTGCCCTCGATGAGCTTCAGCAGCGCCTGCTGTACGCCCTCGCCGGACACGTCGCGGGTGATGGACGGGTTGTCGGACTTGCGCGAGATCTTGTCGATTTCGTCGATGTAGACAATGCCCGTCTGGGCTTTCTCCACATCGTAGTCACACTTCTGCAGCAGCTTCTGGATGATGTTTTCCACATCCTCGCCCACGTACCCCGCCTCGGTGAGCGTGGTCGCATCGGCGATCGTGAACGGTACATTCAGCAGCCGGGCCAGGGTCTCCGCCAGCAGCGTCTTGCCGCAGCCGGTGGGACCGATCATCAGGATGTTGCTCTTGGTGATCTCGACTTCGTCCTTGCGGGGCGTGCCGGTGCGGCTTTGCAGACGCTTGTAATGGTTGTAGACCGATACGGACAGCACCTTCTTGGCGCGTTCCTGGCCAATGACGTACTCGTCAAGGACCTTCTTGATCTCATGCGGCTTGGGGAGCTTGTCGCGGGCACGCTCAGCCCGGTCCTCGAGCTCCTCGCGGATGATGTCATTGCACAGCTCGACGCATTCGTCGCAGACGAATACCGACGGCCCGGCAATGAGCTTGCGCACCTCGTGCTGGCTCTTCCCGCAGAACGAGCAGTACAACAGTTTGCCGTCATCGTGACGGCCGCGGGAATCTTCAGTCATCTAGCCCTCGTGCTGCATTGGCGCCGCAGGACAAACCCCCAAAGACAGGGGCAATTTCCTTATAGCACGCGCCTGAGGCCACAGGCAAAGCAGTGGCGCCATGCCAGTACCGTGTTGTGCTGTCGATCTCAGTATTGGTGCGAAAAGTCACTTATCCGCACTGGAACCGGGCGGTTCGCCCCGTTTCTCCAGAATCTTGTCGATCAAGCCGTAATCCACGGCATCGGTCGCACTCAGGAAGTTATCCCGGTCCGTGTCCAGCTTGATCTTCTCGACGCTCTGGCCGGTGTGCTTGGCCAGGATCTTGTTCAGCCGGTCGCGGATGCCCAGTGTCTCGCGGACATGGATCTCCATGTCGCTGGCCTGGCCCTGTACGCCGCCCAGCGGCTGGTGAATCATCACGCGAGCATGCGGCAGACAGTAGCGTTTGCCCTTCGCGCCCGCCGCGAGCAGCACCGCCCCCATGCTGGCAGCCTGACCGGTGCAGATGGTGCTGACATCCGGCTTGATGAACTGCATGGTGTCGTAAATCGCCAGACCCGACGTGACGACTCCGCCCGGGGAGTTGATGTACAGGTTGATCTCTTTTTCCGGATTCTCGGACTCCAGGAACAGCAACTGGGCCACCACGATGTTGGCCATGTAGTCGTCGATCGGACCGACGACGAAAATCAGTCGGTCCTTCAGCAGCCGCGAGTAGATGTCGTAGGCACGTTCGCCGCGAGCCGTCTGCTCGACGACCATGGGAACCAGATTCAAGGCACGCTCATTCATGTCGCGGAACTCCCGGTGAGGGCTTCATTCTGGCCGAATCCCGTCAGCTCCCGGAACGAGGCAGGCTGGTCGGTGACACTGGCCCTTTCCACTATGGCATCAATTGCCTGATCTTCAAGGACCGCTGACTCAATCTGGCGCATTGCCTCCGGATTTGACAGGTACGAGCGGCGCGTTTCCTCAGGATTGGGGAACGAGGCCACCAGGTCCTCCACGCGGCTCTGCAGCCGGGTGCGGTCCAGGGTCAGGGACAGACTGCGCACGATTTCACCCATGATCATGCCCAATGCCACGCGCTGGCGCGCGGCATCGAGGAACTGCGCCCGCGGCGGCAGCTGGCTGGCCTCGCGGGCGCCGGCGCGGCGGCCGGCATCCATCTGCATCTGCTGGGCGGCATCGTCGACCAGCGCCTTGGGCACTTCCAGCGGATTGTTGCGAAACAGCGCTTCCATCACCTGGTTGCGGATCCGGCCGCGGATCACCGAGGTCATTTCCCGCTCCATGCTGGCACGCACTTCGGAGCGCAGCGTCTCGATGCCACCCTCTTCCACGCCGTAGGCGCGACAGAACTCGTCATCGACGGGCGGCAATACCTGCTCCTCCACCTTTTTGACCGTCAGCTTGAACTCGGCCGTCTTGCCGGCCAGGACCTTTGAGTTGTGGTTGTCCGGGTAGCTGATGGTGGCCTCGCGGGTTTCGCCCACGCTGGCCCCCACGGCCGCCCTGTCAAATTCCGCCAGGACCTGGCCTGCGCCAATGACAAAGGGCACATCGCGCCCCTGGCCCGCCTCAAAGGCCTCTCCAGCCACGGTGCCGTCGTAGTCGACCGTCACGCGATCGGTGGTCTGGGCGGCCCTGGCGACCTCCTTGAACTCGGGGCGCTGCCGACGCATGGACTCGATCATGGCGTCCACATCAGCGTCGGTGACCGTGGCGAGCGGGCGTTGGACCTGGATGGTCTCAAACGCGGCCACTTTCACTTCGGGCATCACTTCGAATACGGCCGCGTACTTCAGATCCGATCCCGGATCCAGGGCGATGGGCTCGATGCGCGGGCCGGCGGCCGGGGTCAGCTGCTCCTTGGAGACCGCCTCGGCGAATGACTTGCGCATGATGTCGCTGACCACCTCGGCGCGAACCTGGTCTCCGAACTGCTTGCGCACGACCATGAGCGGGGCTTTGCCGGGCCGGAAGCCCTTCAGGCGAGCGGTCCGGGCAAGCTGCTTGAGCCGGGTTTCGATTTCGCTGGTCACCGCCTGGGCGGGGACGGCAACTTCCAGGCGGCGCTCAAGTCCACCCATCGCGGTCAAAGATACCTGCATACCACTAAAATCCTGTTTTGAAACGTACCGGCCTGGTGCGAAAGGAGGGACTCGAACCCTCACGGGTTACCCCACTGGAACCTAAATCCAGCGCGTCTACCAATTCCGCCACATTCGCCTGCAGTTGATTAAGCTCAGCCGGGCCGCCGAGTATAACGGAAGCGCGCGACGGATCACCTCAGGGTACGGATCCGCGACAACGAATACTGCTGCAGCGTCGGGGTTTGCGGGTCGCGCGCCAATGCCATTATGACAGCAGGATCGACGGGTTTGGTCAGATGCAGGTCAAATCCGGCCTGGGCCGCGCGCTCCCGGTCCTGCTGCTGACCCCAGCCGGTCAGCGCCACCAGGGTTGGCCGCGGCCGACTGCCATTGTGCAGGCGCATGCGCATGGCCGCTTCGTACCCGTTCAGACCGGGCAGCCCGATATCCAGCAGCACAATATCGGGGGCGAAACGCGCGGTCGCCTCCACCGCCGCGAGCCCGTCATGGGCCAGCTCGGTGTGGTGGCCATCGGCCTGCAGCAGCAGACTGAGGCTCTCGGCGGCGTCGACGTTGTCATCCACCACCAGCACCCGGCGCGCCGGCGGCAGCTCAGGCTGCACCGGCGCGATGTCCGCGGGCGCGGCCGCGACCCCCACCGCCAGGGGTATGCGGATCTCGAAGCGGCTGCCGAATCCCAAGCCGGCGCTGTGCGCCTCCAGGGTGCCGCCGTGCATGCTCACCAACTTGGCCGCCAGGGTGAGCCCGATTCCCAGTCCGCCCTGGGCGCGCGCGAGGTTGCGGTCCACCTGGGCGAACATCTCGAAAATGTGCGGCAGCATCGATTCGGGAATGCCGACGCCGGTGTCGGATACGGCGATCAATACTTCGCCGTCAACCTGCGTGACGGTGAGGTCAATGCGCCCGCCCGCGGGGGTGTACTTGGCGGCATTGTTGAGCAGGTTGAGGACCGCCTGCGCGAGGCGCGTGAGATCCGCATCCACCGCCAGCGGTGCGGCGGGAAGCTGCACATTGAATACATGGCCCGAGGACTCAATGAGCGGGCGGCTCGCCTCCACGGCGTGACTGACGACCTGCGCGACACCCACGCGCTCGCGCCGCAGATTGATGCGGCCCAGCGTGATGCGCGACACATCCAGCAGGTCATCCACCAGGCGCGCCATGTGACGCACCTGCCGATCGATGATGGCGCGGGCATTGGCGCGCGTCGCGCTGTCCGCGCCCAGCAGCTGGACCGAGTTCATGATCGGTGCCAAGGGATTGCGCAGCTCATGGGCCAGGGTCGCCAGGAACTCGTCCTTGCGTCGATCGGCCTCGCGCAAGGCGATTTCGGCCTGCACGCGTTCGGTGATGTCGCTCAAGGCCAGCACCACGCCGCGCACCTGGCCGCCCTCATCCAGATCCGGACGATAGTTCACCAGCAGGTGCCGTTCACCCAGGTTCGCCAGACGCAATGGCATTTCATCGCTCACCGTCTCGCCGGCAAATCCGGCATCCAGAGGCTGCCGAATGGCTTCGTACGCGGCCGCGCCACACAGTTCGGCGTGCGTCCGGCCCAGCGCCGCGTCGGCGTCGAACCCGAAGGCATAGGCATAGTCGCGATTGACAAACCGATAGCGTCGCTCGATATCCACATAGGCGATGAGCACGCCGACGGAATCGGCCACCACGCGCAGAAAATCGGCGTTGCGTTGGGCGGCATCCTGCGCGAGGCGCCGCTGCGTGACATCCGTGAATACGATCATCAGGCCCGCGCCGGTGGGCACGACCCGCACGTCCAGCCACCTTGAGGTCACCGGGCCCAGCAGCTCGGTGCGGGCCGCCACGCCGCTGGCGGCCGCCTGGCGGAACAAAGTATCGACCGTGCTCGCGACTCCGGCGGGGAAAACGTCCCAGATGACCTTGCCGAGCAGCTCCTGGGGCTGCTTGTTGAAGTATTTCAGCCCCGGCCCATTGATGTGCGCGAAGCGCCACTCGCGGTCCAGTACGAAAAAGCAGTCGGTGACCAGATCCAGCATCTGCACATCGCGCGCATGGGCCATACGCTCACGTCGTGAGCGGCGCACCTGCCATGCCCCCAGAGCGATGATGACCGCACACGAAATGCCATACATCAGCGTATTGACGCGCGGGCCGCTACCGCCCATCGCCGACAGCGAGCCGGGGTCGCCGAACAGCGTCACGGTGCTCACGAATGCCAGCACCGATGTGAGGATTGCCGGTCCCGGACCGGCCATCGCCAGCGTCACGGCAACCGCGCAGATCATGAATGCCGAGTTGTGGGTGGGACCGATCAACGGCACCAGCAAAGCATGCAGGACGATCATTGCCATGACGGTCACTACTGCAATGCCGTAGTCCTGTATCTTGCTGGTCCGCATAGGTTTGGTCTTAGTCCCCAGCCGGCACGATACACGTGCTGCGCACCGCCGGCGTATGTCGCAGGCCGGCTACATGGGGCCGAGGGCCGCGCTTCGCTGCACTGCGGTCGCCCTTGCGCAACGGCCCAGCTTTGGATTGCGTCAGGGGGTCATCCAAGCGCTTCAGGCATCGGCTGGGACTGGCGGCTGCAGGAACCGCCACGGATCGCTTTCGGAGTCGCGCGGCACGGGTATTTCGATCAGCCAGGGCACGCCCGACTCCAGCGCACGGGACAGGCTCGAGCGCAGTGCCTCCGGGGAGGTGACCCGGTCAGCTCGAACACCAAAGGCGTCCGCCAGCTTCAGGAAATCCGGATTGCACAGGTCCGCCCCGAGCAGGCGGCCCGCGAAGCGCTCGCGCTGGTCGCGGCGCACATTGCCATACGCATTGTTGTTGAACACCAACGTCACGACGCCGATGCCGTACTGCACGGCGGTTGCCAGCTCCTGCACCGCGAACATGAAGCCGCCGTCGCCGCACAGGGCAACGACGGCCTGGTCCGGGTGGGCCACTTTGACCCCCAGCGCGGTCGGGAAGCCCGAACCCAGCGTGCCCTGGTAGCCGGAACTGACGAAGGTTCGCGGCTTGTAGACCGGATAGGCATACCAGGCCGTGAATCCCATCTGCGAGATCTCATCCGTCAAAATCCCCTGTTCCGGCAGCACATCGCGAATGGCCCGCAGATAACTGACCTGCGGTTGCACCGACTCAATGTCGGCTTGCGCGGCGAGGCGCGCCGCGCGGATGGCCGCGCGGCGGGCACCACGGTGTACGGTTTGGGTGCGCAAAGCGTCCAGGAGCGCGCGCACGCCGGCTTCGGCATCCGCGAGCAAGGCGATATCGGGGGGCGCACGCCGCATCTCCGCCGGATCGATGTCCAGACGAATGCTCTTTTGCCCGGCCGGCTTCCACGGCCAACGCCAGCCGGGCACTTCCAGGCGCGTGCCGATACCCAGCACCAGGTCGGTCTTGGGCCACAGGCGCCACGCGGCCGCAATGTTCAGCCCCAGTTCATGGGCGTCGCTCACCACACCGCGGCCGCTGCGAAATCCGACCACCGGTGCATCCAGCAATTCGGCCAGTTCGAGAATCGAATCCGCGGCCCCCTGCGCGCCACCGCCCACGAAAATCATCGGGAAGCTGCTGCCCGCGAGCAAGCGCGCGGCGGCGGCGGCCACGTCGGTATCGGGCGGCGGCACGAGCGGGCCGGCAAAGGGCGCGACCGCGCTGATGGCGGCGCGCTGCGTAAATACATCCCAGGGCATTTCAAGGACGGCCGGACCCGGTCGGCCCTGGCGCATCTGTTTGAAGGCTTCGGCAACCAGCCCGGGCGCCTGTGCCGGATGTTCGACCCGCGCCACCCACTTGCTGAACCCGGCCGCGGTGCCGAGCTGATCGGCCATTTCGTGCAGGTGGCCGCGACCCTGATCGAGGAACGAATTCGGAACCTGGCCGGTCAGGCACAGCACCGGCTGATTCGCGCCCCAGGCCGTGAGCAGTCCGGCGCTGGCGTTCAGCAGGCCCGGGCCGGGCACCACGGTGCATACCGCCGGTCGACCCGTCGAGCGCGCATACCCGAAGGCCATGTAGCTGCAGCCCTGCTCATGACGCGCGCCGATGGTCCGCACCTGCGGTTGCGCGCCATGCAGGGCATCAAACAGGCCATAGGTCTGGGCACCGGGCAGACCGAACACGGTGTCGACACCGTGCGCGATGAGCGCATCAACGAGTGCCTCGCCACCGGTGCGGTGGCGGGTCGCCCCGGCCGTCACGACGAGAGTATCCACAGCGCGCGTATGACACCGAACAGCGCGCCCACCAGCAACAAGGCAACCGATGCAATGGACAGCATCGCGCCGAGCTCACGCTTTTCCGGCGCCCGAATGTAGCCGGTGGCATACAAGGCGCGGCCCAGCAGGAAGACCGCGCCGATGATGGCGCCCCAGCGCGGATTCAGATACGTCCCGAACAGCCAGATCGAGGGGATGAAAACCACCAGCATCTCGAGCGTGTTGTAGTGGACCCGGAAGGTCCGCTCGAACACCGGATGCCCGTGGGTGGCCGGCGCGGATACCTTGTAGCGCGCGCGG
>DATHOA010000172.1:0-4484 GCA_035485475.1 Steroidobacteraceae bacterium
CGCGCTCGCAACCCTCGCATATGCTGGCCGCGAATCTGCGCCGTGCCTTCTCCGGCATCGTCACCGGCAATGTGAAGGACTACGGTGTGCAGGCCATCGAACAGCAGGGTCCGTACGAGCTCAGCGGCGATCCGAACGTCATGCGCCTGCTGGATGAGCTGCTCACGGCGTTCGTCGCGCAAGGACGCATGAAGCTGCCCGGCTCGGTGTACAAGCCGTGCTATCGACTCGTTGCGTGACATAACACCCTGCCGCCGCGACGCGGCAATCTGCGTCTGCATTATCGCTGACACATCGCTGCGGCGGGGGCGATGGGTGTGACCCAGTTCCTGTAGGTTTACTGCCCCAACTCCGTACGCTCGCGGGAACCACTTTAGGAGTTGTCGCATGAACTCATCAGACAGGACGCGGGGAGGGGCTATCGGCGCCCCGGTAGAGCCCGCCGCCATGGTTCCGCCGATCGCCCCGCCGCTCGCGGGCACCGAGGAGTACGGTTCGTGGCTGGATCGCATGCAGCGGGCGCGCACGCGTCACGCGGCGATCACCCGCAATCTCTACACCTGGTCCAACTACAAGAGCTGGGCCGATCAGGTGAAGGGCTCGTGGGAGCAGGAGCCGGCGCAGGTACCGGAGCCGAAGCGCAAGTAGTCGCTTTTTCAGACTATTTCAACGAGCGGCTCGGGCTCGGGTTTGACCTCGATGGAGGTGAGCCGCTGGGGCACGCTGGTGCCCGCCAGCCACCCCGTCAGCGTCTCCCACGCCTGGGTGTCGTCGTGGACCTGGTTATCCTTCATCTCGTGAATACCCAAGCCCGACTCCGCGGCGCGGATGTAGTTCTGCGAATCGCGCAGGGTCGCCACGATCGGAATTCCCAGCGTGTCCAGGAAGCGCAGCAGCGACTGATAAATAAGGGTATGTACCTTCACGCGGTTGGCGATTACCCCCAGGCGATTGTCATTGCGCCTGATCTTGGCCACCAGCAGCAGGTCGCGGATGCAGCGTGAACAGGCATGGATATCGATGTCCGAAGGCAGCACGGGCACCAGGATCTTATCCGACAGGCGCGTCAACTCGATCATGGACTGGCCGGTCACGGCGGCCGGGGTGTCCACGATGACATGCGTGGTGTCCGGTGGCGTGCGCAGCTGAAACGTGCGCGTCACGCGCGGGTCACGCTCGTGCGCCGAGATCAGGTGCACCTTCGGGCGTGCCGGGTCGCGTTTTGAGACCCACCGCCCCGATGATCCCTGCGGGTCATAGTCCATGAGCACCGGCCGCTGCTGCCGCGAGGCGAAGTAGCCGGCCAGATTCACGGCGATGGTCGTTTTGCCGGACCCGCCCTTGGGGTTCAGGACCACGATGCGCTGCATGGAAGCACAGGGTACTGGTGCTGCCGCAGGGCCGCAAGATGAGATCTGCGGCACGCCGGAGCGCACCGCGAGTTTGTAGGCTTCGCACCCATGGAACGACTGCTGCTGGTGTGGGACGAGATCGACGACCTGGTGGGTGTGGGCCTCTGCCTGGCGTCCCGCGCGCTGATGCGCATGAACCCGCCGACCCGCCACCTGGGGAGCGTTGCGACGCTGCTGCTGGCCGGCGCCCTGCTGGTGACGCAAAAGAGCCTGTTCCAGCTCTGGTAGCCGGCCGCGAACGCGCGAAATCGCGATTCGCGCTTGAAAATTCCGTCGGGATACCCAAGATGCACGCCTGATCAACTTTTTGACCGGTGGGCGCGTGCATGACTGAGAACCAGAAAACCACTCTTGGCTTCCAGGCCGAGGTAAGTCAGCTGCTGCAGCTGATGATCCATTCGCTGTACAGCCACAAGGAGATCTTCCTGCGGGAACTCATCTCCAACGCCTCCGATGCCAATGACCGGCTGCGCTTCGAGGCCATCGCGAGCCCGGCGCTGCTGGCGGATGACACGGAACTGTCCGTGTGGGTGGAGGGCGATCCGGCCGCGGGCACCCTGACGGTGCGCGACAATGGCATTGGCATGAGCCGCGAGGAGGCGATCGCCAATCTGGGCACGATCGCGCGCTCCGGCACCGCCGAGTTCTTCAAATCCCTGTCCGGGGACCAGCAGAAGGACTCGCAGCTGATCGGCCAGTTCGGCGTGGGCTTCTACTCGGCGTTCATCGTGGCCGAGCGCGTCGAGGTGCTGACCCGCAAGGCGGGGACCCCGGCGGCCGAAGGGGTGCACTGGGAATCCAGCGCCGATGGCCAGTTCACGGTCGAGACCGTCGATCT
The DNA here is from genome assembly GCA_035485475.1 of Steroidobacteraceae bacterium. GTDB lineage: Bacteria > Pseudomonadota > Gammaproteobacteria > Steroidobacterales > Steroidobacteraceae > DAIDKA01. Next base: position 2,251 of record DATHOA010000172.1, read on the forward strand.
GCCCCAGCGCGGCACCACCATCACCCTGCACCTGAAGGAGGACACCAAGGAGTTCGCCGACAGCTGGCGCCTGCGCTCCCTGATCCACCGGTACTCGGACCATCTGAGCTTCCCGGTGCTGATGCGCAAGGAGGCGCCGCCCAAGTCTGCCAAGGACGAGACCGCGCCCGCGCCGCAACCGTTCGAGGCCGTGAACCAGGCGCGCGCCCTGTGGACCCGTGCCCGCAGTGAAATCAGCGATGAGGAATACCAGCAGTTCTTCGAGCATATCGCCCATGACCCCACCGAGCCGCTCGCCTGGAGCCACAACAAGGTCGAGGGCAAGCGCGACTACACCAGCCTGCTGTACATCCCCGGGCGCGCGCCCTTCGATCTGTGGCATCGGGATGCAGCGCGCGGTCTGAAGCTGTACGTGCGCCGCGTGTTCATCATGGACGACGCGGAGCAGTTCCTGCCCCTGTACCTGCGTTTCATCAAGGGCGTGATCGATTCCAGCGACCTGCCACTGAACGTTTCGCGCGAGCTGCTGCAGCAGGACGCGGACGTGGAGGCGATGAAGGGTGGCCTGACGCGCCGCGTGCTCGAGCTGCTGGCCAAGCTGGCGAGCGAGGAACCGGCCAAGTACGCGACCTTCTGGAAGGAGTTCGGTGCCGTGCTCAAGGAAGGCCTCGCGGAGGACTATGCCAACCGCGAGAAGATTCTGCCGCTGCTGCGCTTCGCCAGCACTCACGAGGCCGAGGATGCGCCGACGGTCAGTCTCAAGGACTATGTGGGCCGTATGAAGAGCGGCCAGGAGCGCATCTACTTCGTCATCGCCGACAGCGTCGCCGCGGCGCGCAGCAGCCCGCATATCGAGCAGCTGAAGGCGCTCGGGATCGAAGTGCTGCTGATGTCCGAGCGGGTCGATGAGTGGGTAATGGGCCAGGTCGAGGGTTTCGAGGGCAAGACCTTCAAGGACGCCGCCCGTGGCGATCTGGAACTGGGGGCGCTCGCGCCCGAGGCCGAAAAAGCGAAAGCGGAGGAACAGCTCAAGGAGCACCAGGATCTGCTCAAGCGGGTCAAGGCGGCCCTCGGCGAGCGCGTGGCCGAAGTGCGCGTGGCTTCGCGCCTGACCGATTCACCCTCCTGCCTGGTGATGGGCGAGCGGGACCTGGGCTCCGCCATGCGGCGCATGCTGGAGGCGCAGGGCCAGAAGCTGCCCGACACCAAGCCGGTGCTGGAGCTGAATGTGGAGCATCCCATCGTCCGCCACCTGGAGGCGGGAAGCGATGAGGCTTCGTTCACTGAACTCGCGCAGCTGCTGTACGACCAGGCGGCGTTGTCCGAAGGCGGCCAGCTGGTGAATCCTGCGGACTATGTGCGGCGCTTGAATCGACTGCTGGTGCGACTGGCGGTGCCCGGCAGCGCATGAGCACGTCCCCGCCCTTCGTGGCCGAGAGCCTGATGCTGGAAGGGCCCGTGGGCGTCCTGGAAGCCCGTGTGGATTTTCCGACCGTCCCGGTTCTGCCCGCTGCGTTCGCGGTGGTGTGTCACCCGCACCCTTTGTTTGGCGGCACGCTTACCAACAAGGTCGTCCATACGCTGGCACGGGCCTTCACGGAGGTCGGCATGCCGAGCCTGCGCTTCAACTTCCGCGGTGTCGGTATGAGCGCGGGCACCCATGATGAGGGCCGCGGGGAGGTGCAGGATGTCCTGGCCGCAGTGCGTTACGGCCGCGAACGCTGGCCGCAGGCGCGTCTGTGGCTGGCCGGATTTTCCTTTGGGGCCGCGGTTGCCGTGCGGGCGAGCAGCGCGGCCCAGCCTGCCGGGCTGATCGCGGTGGCCCCGGCCGTGGATCGCGTGGATATGGCGGCGGTGATCCCGGCGTGTCCGTGGCTGGTGCTGCTGGGGGACGCCGATGATGTCGTGTCACCGCAGCGCATGCTGGAGTGGGCGCAGGGGTTGCGTCCCGCGCCGGTGACGCAGGTGCTGGCTGGCGCCGGGCATTACTTCCACGGCCGTCTGCCGGACCTGCGCGAGCGCGTTACGGCCTTCCTAAATCAAAGGCCCGAATAAACTCGACGTTTACCCGGGCCAATTGAGCCAACCGAATCGGTGGATCAGGAATTCACCATGCTCTTCAGGCTCTTCAGCGGCAGCACGCGCACTTTCTTGCTCGCGGGCTTCGCCTTGAACGTCATCTTCTCGCCAGTGAACGGATTCACGCCCTCACGCGCCTTCGTGGCGGGCTTCTT
>DATHOA010000173.1:0-19756 GCA_035485475.1 Steroidobacteraceae bacterium
AGGATGCCGTGGATGGTCGGGTCGGTATTGAGCGCATCGATACGGCTCAGCAATTGGTCCTGGGTCGCCGTCGCCGGCAATTCAACCAGCTCCGAGCGAATACCCACGAGCTTGCAGGCCGTCACTTTGTTGCGGACATAAACCTGGGAGGCCGGATCAGTGCCGACCAGGATGACGGCCAGGCCCGGCCGCACCCCGTGCTGCTGCTGCAGACGTAGGACGCGCTGCTTCTGTTCTTCCTTGATTTTCGCGGCAATCGCCTTGCCGTCGATGATTCGTGCGCTCATTGAGTACCTGTGTGCGTGGCTGGGTCTTCTGCCCGCCCGAGAAGGGGCGTCAGATTATACCGGCTTGATGTGGAATACCCGCTCGGCATTGCGGTGATAGACCTTCGCCTTGTCCGCTGGACTGAGCTCCACCGCATCCATGAAGGCCACGGCCGGAGCCGAGGGCTGGTAGGGGTAGTCGATTGCCCACATGACATTATCTATGCCCAGCTTCTTGATCGAATACTCCAGCGCCAGGGGATCTTCCACACCCGAAGTGGTGATCACGAAATTGCGCTGGAAGTACTCGGCCATGGTGAGGCTGGTCTTGGGCGCGCGGCCGATGGTCTGTGAGCGGCTGTTCATGAAGGTGATGCGCCAGATCCAGAAATGCACCGCCTCACCCATGTGGCCGATGCAGATCTTCAGTTTCGGAAACCGGTCAAACAGCCCCGAGGCCATCATGCGCACGACATGCGTGCCGACCTCCACGCCATAGGCCCACATCGCCGAATCCATGCCGTAATGCGCCATCGGCCCCTTCAGGCCGTCGACCGGCCCGCGGGGGTGGATATAGATACAACCGTCCAGCGCCTCGGCAGCCTCGAGAATCGGCCAATACTTCGGATCATCGAGGTACTCGCTGTGGGTGTGCGAGTTGAGGATGAAGCCATTGAGCTTCAGGTCGCGGATGGCGCGCTCCATTTCGCGCACCGCACGGCGCGGCGACTGGGGCGCGAAGGCCGCAAGCCCCGCGAAGCGGGTGGGATTGCGGCCGATGACGGCCGCAAGGCGGTCATTGGCCAGGGTCGCCAGTTCGCACGCCGTGTCCGCATCAAACATCTGCACGCCGGGGGCGGTGAGCGACAGCAGCTGCATGTCGACGCCATTGGCGTCCATGTCCTTGATGCGGCGGTCCTCCAGGTCCAGCAGCCCCTCCAGGAACTTCATGCTCCCGTAGCCGCCCTGGCTGTCGTAGATGCCGCGCATCAAGGGCAGGTCCGAGCTTTCACCGGGAGCCCGCGCGACCTGCTTGAGCGCCTCGGCCACTTCGGGGATGGAGAATGCTTCCTCGACCGCAATCTTGCGCATTTTCATCTATCTGCTCCGTTTTTCGCCGCCTCGGGAGAGCCTGCGACGATACACCCATCAGCCCCCGGCCAGAATTCGCGCCTTGAGCGATTCGTACTCCGAGTCGGTGATCAGCCGGCCGTCGAGCATCTGCTTGGCCTCCTGCAGGCGGCGTACCGCATCGCTCGATGCGCCCGCCGCCGCCGGCGCGCCCGGATTTATCTGAACGCCCCCCGAGCGGGCGCGCAGTTCCTCCAGCTCGCGGATACGGCGCTTTTCGCGCCATGACTGGTCCTGGGCCTGGCAGATCCGGTACACGGCCTGCGCCTGTTCCTTGCGCAGGCCGTTGATGTTGATCACCCGCGAGCCCTGCTGGGCATTGATGGCCAGATCGGTCGCCAGGTCGGCGCGAATGACCAGTTCGGCGGCGAATATCCCCACCCGCAGGTTGACCTCGGAGAGGTCCTGCCAGCGCAGGTTCACCACGTCAAAGCCACTGACCATCCGGCGCACCAGCCAGATCAGCCGGCCACTGGTCGCCGCCACGATCATCCTGCGGTGGGACAGGGCGTACACTCGCCGCTGAGTTGCCCAGGCCTCGATGGTCTCGCCCGGAATCAGGACGGAATGAAGGTCCGCCAGGGCCTTCGTAAGCCCTGGTTCGTTGAGCTCCGTGTTTGGCTCGATCATGGCTTGTCTCCATAGTTGACGCCCCGCGCGTTCGCCGACCAGAATCGTAGCCGCGCAGCATGCGAAGGGGGTCCATCATGCCCGAAGTCGTGCGATTTCCCGATATACCGCTGTACCAGGGCTGGGGTGCACCGCATCGCGCCGAATCTGACGTCCGTGACCTGGAGGTGGTCCAGGGCGAGATCCCCGCCGCGCTGTCGGGCACGCTGTACCGCTGCGGACCGGATCGGCAGTACCCGTCGCGCTCGCCCCATGAGACCTTCATCGATGGCGAGGGCATGGCGCATATGTTCCGCATTGCGGACGGCCGCGCGGATTACCGCAACCGCTGGGTGCGCAATGAACGCTTCGTGCTGCAGGAGGCCGCACGCCGCTCCCTGTTCGGCCGGTACCGCAACCGCTATACCAATGATCCGTCCGTGGCCGGCAAGAGCAATGGCACCGCCAATACCAATATCGTGTGGCATGGCCGGCGCCTGCTGGTGTTGAAGGAGGATTCGCGCCCCATCGAGGTGGATCCGGACACGCTCGCGACCCGCGGCGAATTTGATTTCGGCGGCCAGTTGCAGTCGGTCAGCCTCACCGCGCACCCGAAGCTCGATCTGCATCGCAACGAGCTCATCGCCTTCTCCTACCAGGCCCAGGGCGATGCCACGCGCGATATCGTGATCTACATTGCCGATGGCGACGGCCACATCGTCCATGAAATACCGTTCCAGATGCCGTATGCGGGCATGGTCCACGACTTCGCCGTCACCGACTCCCATATCATCGTGCCCTTCTTTCCGCTGATCACCGACCTTGCGGTCGTCAAATCCGGCGGCCCCTACTACCAGTGGCATCCGGATCAGAAGAGCTTCTACGCCGTGGTGCCGCGCCGCGGCCGAGCGGATCAGGTGCGCTGGTTCGAGGGTCCGGCCGTCAGTGCCGGACACATGATGAATGCGGTCACCGCGGGTGACAGCGTGCACCTGGATCTGTGCCTGTATGACGGCAACTGCTTTGATTTCTTCCCCAGCCATGACGGCTCGCCATTCAAACCGGCCCCGCCGCTGCTCACGCGCATGAGCTTCAATCTGCGCACCGAGCAGCTGTCGATGCGCCGGCTGCTGAGTGCGCCGTGCGAAATGCCCAAGATCGATGATCGCTGGATGGGCAAGGCCTATCGGTACGGCTACGTGATCTGCCGTCCCCCGGAGGCGATTGCCGGCACCGTGGGCATGGGCGCGATTGGTCGCATCGACCATCACACCGGCGTGCTGTCGACCTGGACTCCAGGGCCCGACAGCGGCGTGCAGGAGCCGGTGTTCGTACCGCGAACGCTGGGCGCCGCGGAAGGTGACGGCTATCTGCTGGTGCTGGTGAATCGGCTGTCACAGCTGCGCAGTGACCTGGCGGTCCTCGACGCACTGCGGATCGAGGATGGCCCGGTGGCGTTGGTGCGCATGCCCACGCGCGTACGCGCGACCTTCCATGGCATGTGGGTGCCCGGGCCCGCGCTGGCTACCGGCCGATACAGCGTCTAATCACGCCTGGCCTGACCTGCCCGCCATCACCCATGCCCGTGGGTTGTGTTCAAAACCCACCTTCGGGTAGTACTCGTTGGCCAGCGGCGCCGCGAGCAACACGATCATGCACTCAGGCTTCAGGCGCGCGCGGGTCTCGGCGATCAACGCGCGGCCGATACCGGACTTCTGGTACTGCACATCCACGGCCAGGTCGGCCAGATAGGTGACATAAGTAAAGTCCGTGAGTGAACGTGAGATGCCCACCAGCCGCGCACCATGCCAGGCGGTGACCGTGAGGTTGGCGTTTCTGAGCATGCCCTCGAAGATGTCCGGCCGATCCACCGGGCGGCGCTCACCCAACCCCGAGCGGCGATAAAGATCGATCGCGGCAGCGACCGTCAGGGCGGCATCGTCCCGATACTGGATGACCATGGTGCGCAGACTACCCCAAGGCCGCCAGCCGCTGAATACAGCCCTGGCACAAACAGGCCTGGCGGTCCTTGCCCGGCAGTGCCGCATCGAGCGCGGCTTGATTCGGAAAGGACTGTTTCAGGCACCAACAGTGCACTTCACCACTGGCGCCCGCGGCAACCGCACAGCGGTTGGGCTGCTGGCACAGTGGGCAACGGTCTGGTTGCTGCGGCATCGCAGGACCACGGCCTAGATTGCCGCCGACACTACGATCTCGACTTTCCATTCGGGCTTCGCGAGTTTGGCTTGCACGGTTGCGCGTGAGGGCGCAACGGGTCCGACCCACTTGTCCCACACCGCATTCAGCCCCGCATAGTCAGCCATGTCGGCCAGGTAGATCTGCGCCATCAGGATGCGCGATTTATTGCTACCGGCCTCGGCCAGCAGCTGGTCGATGCTCGCCAGCACTTCGGTAGCCTGGGCTTCGATGTTGGTACCGCCGCCCACCGCGACCTGGCCGGCGAGGAACACGGTGCCGGCGTGAATACTGCCTTCGCTGTACCGGGGACCGGCGTGCAGCCGCTTGATTTCCGACACGTGCACAAACTCCTGCAAATGAATTGAGCCCCCGGGTGAGTGGGGGCACGTATTCGGGAGCGTACGGAAGTTCGCCTACCGTGCAACCTCGAGCAGGGTCTTGGGACGCTTGGCAGCCACCAGCAGCAGCATGCGCGCTGCGCCGGAGGGGGCCCGACGGCCCTGCTCCCAATCCTGCAGCGTGCGTACCGACACGCCCAGCAAATTGGCAAATTGAGACTGCGACAGTCCCGCCTTTTCGCGAATCCCGGAAATCAGCGCAACGACGCTCTTGCGGCCTGACGCACTGCGTTTAGTCTGTGCCATTCAGTTCCTCCCTGAACTTTTTTTCGGCGAGATAAGGTACCAGATTGTACAGCGTTCAGGCGATGGCCCGCACAACTCCGCCATCAACGCGCAACGCCGCACCGGTGGTTGCCGAAGCCGGGCCGCTGCACACATAGACAATCATCGCCGCGACTTCCTCGGGCGTCGCGAAACGTCGAATCAGCGACGATGGGCGCGCGGTGGCGAAGAACTCCCTCTCGACTATTGTCGTGTCAACCCCGCGGGCCTGCGCCAGGCTCGCGACGAACTCGCCGACACCCTCCGAGGCGGTCGGCCCGGGTAACACACTGTTGACGGTTACACCGGTGCCGGCCAGGGTTTCGGCCAGGCCCCGCGCCACGGCGAGCTGCGCGGTCTTCGTCATGCCGTAGTGGATCATCTCGGCCGGAATCTGCAGCGCCGACTCGCTCGATACGAAGACCACCCGCCCCCAGTTGCGGGCGCGCATGGCCGGCAGATACTGCCGTGAGAGGCGCACGCCGCTGAGAACATTCACCTCAAAAAAACGCAGCCAGTCGGCATCCTCGATGGCCTCGAAGGGCTTGGGTTCAAAGATGCCGAGGTTGTTGACCAGCACATCGACGTCCGGCAGCTGGCGGAACAACGCCTGGCAGCCTTCGGCCGTGCCCAGATCCTGCGCGATACCGGTCACCGTGGCACCGCGAACTTCGGTTTTCAGACGCGCAATCGCCTGATCGACACGTGACTGCGTGCGGCCATTGAGGATGACCTGCGCGCCTTCGGCGGCCAGGGCACGCGCCGCGGCGTAGCCGATTCCGGCCGTCGAGCCGCTCACCAGTGCGCGTTTGCCGGACAGTCCCAGATCCATATGCGTCACTCCTCGATAATCGGCACACAGATGCCATCGCCATGGGGCGCGGCCTTGAACGGCGCCAGCGCCTCCGCTGCGCGACTGAATCCTGCCAGTGCCGGAAACTGCGCCGCGGGCACGAGGTGCGGCAACATCTGCTCGATGAAATGCCAGGTGATGGCGGCAGTGACCCCGGCCTGCGTCATCTGCGCGGGGCGGGTGTCCGGCGGCCGGCGGGCGATCTCGGCCTCAAGGCCCATGAGTGCGGCCTGCAACTGGCCCGTGACGCGCATGACCCAGGGCTCATGCTGCTTTTCGGCCGGCCGCAGCGCCCGCTCGTAGATGAGCTGCACACTCTTGTCGCAGGCGGCAAGTCCCAGCCCGATGATGCGCAGCTGCAACTGCAGCTCGGACAGATCCCGCGGCAGCAGCGAGCGCCGGGCGCGCGCCTGCGCATAGTCGAGAATCACACTCGAATCCATCAGCACCGCGCCATCGTCGCACAGCAGCGTCGGCGCCTTGACGACCGGGTTTATGGCGTGGAACTCATTGAAAGCGCGAAAGACCGACACCGAGCGGTGTTCGAACGGCAGTCCCAGCAATTGCAAACTGATCGCCACACGTCTGACGTAGGGCGAATCCAGCATGCCGATCAGACGCATGGAAATGCCTAGGGGTGCTCGCGCGGATGCGCCAGCAGCTGCGCCTTCAATTCGCGCAGGCGCGCCTTGAGCAGCGCTTCATTCGCCGGACCCATGCGGATCAGGGTCTTCTGGCCCGGCGAGAGTGCCTCCAGCGCCGGGTCGGCGTAGCGGTACATGACATTGGGCTGCACCAGCGCAACCGGTCCGGTCACATCCGGTGTCGCCAGCAGATGATCGATCTGCGCGATCGCATGATCATTGAAGTACGCATTCTGGTAGCCGAGGTCATCGTAGGCACTCTGGAACAGGGGATAGAAGTGGAAGTACAGCTGCACCAGCTTCTGGGTATCGACCGACTTCACCACCTCCATGAAGGGCCGGTAGCGGGCATAGTTTTCCGGGTTGATGGCGAGCTGATCGCCGGTGCCCAGGACCATAAACTGGCCACTGGTGGCCTTGATGGGCCGCCGGTCCACGGCGACTTTCTTCTTGGACAGATTATCCACGGTGACGACGATGTTGCGGATGAGGTTGTCGGGAACGAGCAATCTCTCCAGCGCCTCAGCCCCGGGTACGGACGTGAGCGCTGCGTGGAAGGGTTTGTCGCTTTCATTGAGCGCCGGCACCGGCGCACTGCCCGGGCCGCTGGCATCCGGAACCGGATGCTCGATAACAGGGGCACTGGCCACCGGTGCCATTGCGGCCGGGGCACTGACCACCTCCGGCGCGGAGGCCGGGGTCGCCGCCACCTTGGGACGGTGTGCATACAGGTACAGCGCAATCGCGCCGGCCACTACGGCCGCGGCGGCGCCCCAGATGATCGGCTTGTCAGAGGTCATGGCCATCAGGCCGCCGCCGATGAACCCACGCCACGGGTGAAAGCCCAGTCCAGCAGCCGGCTGGCAATGCCGCCCCCCAGGCTGGCGCCGGTCACATCCTCGAGCCGGTACGGCGTCCCTTTGAGAATGGCCGCCGCGGCGCGATGCCCGCTGCGGATGGCCGGACCGATGCCCTCGCACATGTCCCGGGTCGCAAGACCTGCGGCATCCCCGGTGATGAACGCATCACCGATGCGTGCGACCTTCACATTGCCGCGCAGGTAGTAGCTGTAGCCCACCGGATCGTAGTGCGCACCCTTGGCCAGTTTGCGATCAAGCTTCGCAATGAGATTGTTCCAGTGCTGTCGGATGTCGACGCCGCTGCGCTTGATGCGCTCGGCCATACCGCCGATACCCACGTTCAGATAGCCGTTCGCCTTGGGCACGTACCAGGAATATCCCGGCATGCCCTTGTCGAAGAACCACAGATGGCAATCCGGGTCGCGCCAGTCATACGCGAATTCATGCTCCAGCGTCACGGTCTGCAGTTCCGTGGCGCGCGGATTGGCATCGCGAAACAAGGTCCGGTACACCGGGCAACGGGTACCGCCAGCGCCGATCAGGTACTGGCAATGGTACTGACCATCGACAATGTAGCCGCCGGCCGCATCCGCTTCGATGTGGCGCACCGTGTGCTGCACGCTGCGCACGCCGGAGCGTTCCAGCAGCCAGGCGTCGAATTCAAAGCGGCGAATGGAGTGCTGCACGCACGGCAGCGGCAGGTGCACGCCGCGCAGGTACGCATGCATGCGGCCGAAGGTCAGGAACCGATACGGATATGCGGCGATATCCAGATCCAGGTCCTTCACCACATCAGGGGTAATCCAGCCCGCGCACAGCTTCAGTCGCGGGAAGAGTTCCTTGTCCAGGATGAGCACATCCGCGCCGCCTTGCTTCAGCCGCTGCGCTGCCGAGGAACCCGCCGGCCCGCCGCCGATAATCAGGACGTCACTATGAATCACGCGCGATCTTAAGCCTGCGGTTGATAAAGATGATCACGGGTCATCGGCACGTTGTTGTTCTGCGAGGTGGCGAACAGCACCTGGAACAGCTGCAATGTCCCGGTCGTGAAGGCCGCCGCGGAGCCAGCCAGATACAGCCGCCACATGCGCACGAACTTCTCATCGAACATGCCGCGCACCCGGTCCACATTGGCTTCGAACAGCCCCAACCAGTCCATCAGCGTCCGCGCGTAGTGCAGCCGCAGGTTTTCCACATCCAGCACGGACAGATCCCAGGGCTCGAAGATCTGGGTCATTTCGGCCAGGGACGGCGGGCAGGCGCCCGGGAAAATGCGCTGCTCAATCCAAGGATGCAGCTGCGCCGGGTAGTTGCGCCCGATGGTATGGATCAGGCCACGGCCATTGTCACCCAGCACACCCTGCGCGACCTTGCCCAGCTGCCGGTAGTTCTCCACCCCGACATGCTCGAGCATGCCCACGGAGACAAAGGCGTCGAAGGAGCCGGCGATGTTGCGGTAATCATCCTCGACGTATTCGATCTGCGAAGCCAAGCCCTGCGCCTTGGCATAGTCGCGGGCGAAAGCCACCTGCTCCTTGGAAATGTTGAAGGCACGCACCTTCACGCCGTAGTGACGCGCCATGTGGATCGCCAGGCGTCCCCAGCCGAAGCCGGCCTCCACCACGCGCTCGCCCGGACGCAGTCGCAGCTTGCGGCAGACGTGATGCATCTTCGCGTCCTGGGCAGCATCCAAAGTGGTCTCGGTGCTGGGATAGTAGGCGCAGGTGTAGGCCATGCTGCCACCCAGCCACAGCGCATAAAAATCGTTGCCGATGTCGTAGTGGTGGTGGATGTTGTCCTTCGAGCCGGCCAGGGTGTTGACCCTGACCCGCGGACGATGCATCAGCCGGCCGACCAGGTTGAGGATGGATTTGCGCTTTTCGGCACGCGAGGAGCCGCGGTACACCTCCTCCATGAAGTGCACGAGATCGCCTTCGATCTCCACCCGGCCTTCGCTGTAGGCGTCGCCGAAGCGCACCCCGGGATTGCTCAACAGTCCCAGCAGCACCTTGCGGTCGCGGATGGTAATGCGCGCAATCGGATTACGGCCCTCCGGCAAAATGCGTTCGCCATTCCACAGGGCGAACTCGAATGGCGGAGTTCCGAACATTTTCAATAGCTTGGTGACACCACGAGCCGCAGCCGACGTGGCAAGCCCAAGCTTGGGCACATCCGTTCCGCCAGCCGGCACCCCTGGCGCCGAGCCGCTCGCACCCCCTGCACGATCCGCTGATGAAGACAGGCTTTCCTCCAGGGCGTTCACTCCCACTCCTTCCCATTGTGGCGGTTCAGCCGCTCTTTCTTACCCCCGATGCTACACAAGAGTGCCGCCACAGTCAGGTCCCGGCACTTTTGGCCACCCACCCCGGTCGCGGCAGCGGGAAACAGCCCAATCCATGTCTCCTGAATTCCTACATGGCATGAATCCGCCGGCGCTACGTAAGTCGATGAAAGGGTGCGATCTTATTGCTATGCGGCAGGGTGCAAAAAACCCGCTTATGTCCTGGGCGGTAGCCCTCGGCCACGGCCTGTGGCCGTTCTGGCTGTTCAAGGACGCCAATCAAGGCGACATGTTCGCCCGCGCGGCGGCGCACGCCCACAACGAGCGCATGAGCCAAATCCTCCCGCTGTACCTGCGCCGCTGGCTGCTGGTGTGTGCCATCGCCAGTGTGTCCGTCTGCGCCAACGACGCCATGGCCCCGGAAGTGGCGGGACGGCTCGACGTCTTTACATTCATGGCGGCCGGCTCGGGCCTGGTGTGCGCCTTCGGCATCTGTGCCCTGATCGTGATCGGTTACGCCTGGTGCTATCTGCGCTTGGCTAAACACTGACCCGGCGCTACTCCTCGCCGCGTTCCTGCATGCCGATGACACTGAACAGCTTGCTGAGCACGCTGTACAGCGTGCGCCGCTCATCGCGAGTCAACTTCTGCAGCAACCGCGCCTGATTGCGCTGCGCCACCGGCAGTACCGCCTTGTAGAGCGAACGGCCCTTGCGGGTGACGGTGAGAATCACGGGCACCGCGGCGGTGTCCCCGGCCTTGCGTGAGCCCGGTGCCGTCGACTTGCTGGCGATGTAGCCGCGCTTGATCATGCCATGCAGCGTGCGGCTGGCCTGGCCCTTGTCCATGCTGCTGTTGGCCACGAGCTCGGAGAAGCGCACCGGCTGGAAGCGGATCGTCATGGCCAGCAGCCGCCACTCCGGGACACTCAGGCCGAAGTCAGCCAGATAGCGCCGGGTCACATTCGACTTCGCCGCGTTGGCCAGGCGGATCAGCTGGAAAGTCAGAAAGTGCCCGATGTGCAGATGACTGCCGTGGTCACCGACATCCGACCAGGGATCAGCTCTGGTCTTTTTCTTTGCGGTCCGGACGGTCTTGGTTTTGCGCGCCTTGGTTTTGGCAGCCACTGTTGAAACTCCAGTTATTCTAAGATCGCCGCGCGTATTTTTTAAGCCGCGGGCCATTGAGATTCGTGGCGGGCATTTTACAGCTGTTTCAGTCGAAAGAGGCGGGCAGCTGCGGATTGCGGTGATGTTCGAACATGTGTTGCACCTGCCTGACACTGATGCGACCCCGCGACAGCGGTGGCAGATCATTCTCGGCGAAGAACCCGACGGCGCTGGTCTCAATACTCGGCTGGGCCTCGCCACCCAGCAACTCACACAGGAAAAACGCCTTCCATAGGTGATATCCAAAGGGCGGATGGGGATGACGGTTGCGGTCAAACAGCGCCGCCAGCTTGATCGCGCGGACCTTGAATCCGGACTCCTCGTGAACCTCGCGCTCGGCCGCGCCGCTGGGGCTGTCACCGACATCGGCGAAGCCACCGGGCAGGGTCCACAGACCGTCGGAGCGCTCCTGCACCATGAGGATGCGTTCATCACGAAACACCGCAGCGCGGACATCCATGCGCGGCGTGGCATAGCCGCCCTCGCTTTTGAACAGTTCGGCAATGACCTGGGGCTCGGCACCCGCGCCGGCGGCGATCATGGCGGCGGCGATATTTCGCACCAGATCATAGCGCTGGCGGTCATAATCATTATTCGCATAGGCGTCGCCCGTCTGTGCGACGGCCTGCAACTGCTGCGCCCAATGTAACCAGCGGAAATCCTGCATTCGCGCCGATTGAAGCATTGAATCGGGGTGATACGCCACCATACAGCCCGATTCATGCTTGCCGAAGCCATCGAGATCTACCGTTCGCCCCTGCGGGTGAACTGCGCAGAGCGCGCCTTCGTCCTGACGGCCGTCGGCATCGAGCATGAAATGTCCGAATCGGCGCAGGGCTTCTCACTGTGGGTCGACCCGGCGAACGCGCAGGTCGCACACAGCCATCTGTTGCTTTACCAACAGGAGGCGCGGCGCCCGCCACCCCCCGCACCCGTCACTGCCCCGCCCCTGTACAGGGGGGCCTGGGTTGGCAGCGCCGCGTACGCGCTGGTACTGCTCGGCGTTGCGCTTGCGATCAGCCGCGGCTGGGGGCGCCTGGATGCCTTCGAGGCCGGTGAGCTCAATGCCGGGCTGGTACGCCAGGGGCAGTGGTGGCGCGCCTGGACAGCGTTGACTTTGCATCTGGATCCGGCGCACATCGCAGCCAATCTGCTCGCCGGCGCCTGGTTCGGATACCTGGCCGGAAGGTTGCTCGGACCCGGCACTGCGTGGGCCCTGGTGGTGCTGGGTGCGGGCGTCGCCAATTGGCTCGAAGCATGGCTCGCCGTCGCGGACCACCGCGCGGTCGGCGCCTCCACGGCGGTGTTCACGGCCCTGGGGCTGCTGGCCGCCTATTCGTGGCGCGAGCGGCACATGATGACGCTGCGACCGGCGCGGCGCTACGGGCCGCTGTTCGCCGGCGTCATCCTGCTCGGCTGGCTGGGCACCTCCGGTGAGCACACCGATATCATGGCGCATCTGTTTGGGTTCGCCGTAGGCGGCCTGCTCGGCGCGCTGATAGCGGCAGACCGACTGCAGCGCCTGTGGCGACGACTGCCTCAGTGGGTGGGTGGCGTACTGGCGCTTGGCACGCTGGGGCTGGCCTGGTTTTGCGCATAGCCGACCAGCTCCACGTAACCTTGGGCGCTGACCGGTGTCCCGTGCCGTTGACCGGTCACCTGCACCGCACCTTCCCAGTAGCGCGGTTGCGTCGACAATTCCTGATCGGCGAGCAGCGGCGTCAGGTTCAGCTGCAGGTCCTGCGAGCGCACCCGCAATGCCCACTGGGCCGGATACTCGCCGCCACGCGGACTGCTCCAGTGACGCAGCACCGTGATCTGCACGTCATCATTGCGCAGCGGCGTGGCGTAACCGGTGGCGTCGACGAAGGTGCCGGCACTGTGCGGGTCGCGCCGGCCGTCGCGGTCGCGCAGCGCATAGAACATCAGCGTACTGCCATCATCCAGATCGAGCGCGAACCAATCCCAGCCCTGCTGATCGGACCCCAGTGAGCCACTGCCCCATTCCCGATCCAGCCACACCAACCCGGACACCGGCACGCTGCGCCCCTGTCGGTCAACAGTGCCTGTGGCCTGCAGGCGCGGCATCGAGTAGTAGTAACTCGCGGCACCGGGCGCCTCGGCCTTGCGACTCAGGCCCGCATCGCCGTTCAACACCGGTGGCTGTGCGCCGCGCAGGTCCAACCGCAGCTGGTAATCGCCATCCGCCGCCTGCAGCTGCCACTGCAAGGGCGCACCGGCCGCCTCGATCACCGACCAGTCCGCCACATGAATTGCGAAGGGCCGCGCCTGTGCCCCCGCCAGGTCCAACGCATCACGCGCATAGCGTGTCGCGTTGAAGAAGCGGCGGCGGTTCACATCCGTAATGGCGAAATGCGCCGCGTACACCTGCCGCGCCCGCCACGCCGAGACCGCCGCGCTACCGGACGCAGTGAACTGCGGCGGGCGCAATGCCAGCCGAAAAACCGTCAGCTCAAACCCAAACGTCTCACCCGCACCACGCAGCTGGCCGGTGAAGTACCACCATTCATGCCGGAACAGGGGGTGGGGTCCATGGTCCTGCGGAAACTCGAAGCGCCGCGGGGTATTCGCCGAGGCGAAGCCGGCCGTACCCGCAGCGCGCAGGACACTCAGCCGATCAGCCTGCACCGCGGTGGTGGCGCCCGCGGGATCAGTCGCCGCCGTGCTGACCGGTGTGCGGCGCTGACAGCCAGCCTGGTTCAGGCCCAGGAAGGCCACTATAAATGCCGGCAATACCGGGTGAACGCGGCCCGACATGGCTACTCCTCGCGCAGATCCTGGGACAGCGGCGCATGCGCCATGCGCCAGGCAGGGTAGAGGCCCGCCAACAGTGCGGCGATCAGCGCCAGCGCGATGGCACTGGTGATCTGGGCAGGATGCAGGTGCAGATCAATCTGCCAACCAAATGCACGGCGGTTGATGACACGCACCAGCAGTATGGCCGTGAGCACACCGGCCGGCAGCGCCGCGAGCAGCGCCACCGCACCCATGAACAGCGTCTGCGCCATGATCAGCAACGCCGCACCGCGGCGCGTCAGGCCCAGTACCCGCAACAGGGCCAGTTCATGCGTACGGCCCAGCTGCCACGCCAGCAGCGCGCTCAGCAGTCCAATGGCGGCAACGCCCGCGGCCAGCCAGTTCAGCACCCGCGTAATGATGAACGTGCGCTCGAAAATGTTCAGGGAGATGACGCGCACCTGCGCCGGGGTAGTCATCTGCAGCGCCTGCCGGCCCGCAGCGACCGCATACAGGCGCTGCACCACATCCGTCACATCGCTGCCGGGGCTGACCGACATCGCGAGCGTGCTCACCGAATCGTCCTGCCACAGGCGCCGGTACACGGCGCGGCTGATGCGCACACTGCCACGATCGTTGCCGTATTCGCGAAACACACCGACGATGCGGAAGCTGCGAAACCCCAGTGCGGTCCGCAGCTGCAAGCTCGCACCGACATCCAGGTTCAGCCGATAGGCCAGCGGCTGCGCCAGCAGCAGCGCGCCAGCGGCGAACCCCGGCCACACATCCGCAGCGGCCGCCGTCATATCAACACCGGCGCGCATGGCCGGCGTGCTGTCCATGGCATCGAGCACCACCGGCCCGCGATCCGAATCGACCTCGGCGCGCCGGCTCGCGCTGTAGCCGGCCACGCCGCTCACGCGCGCCAGGTCGGCGACCACGCCGGCATCGATGCGACGCTCGGGCCTGGCAAATCCGGGCCCCGGCGCACCCACATAGATATCCGCCGGCAGCGTGTGCGCCAACCAGTCGCGCAGCGACTCGCGGAAACTGTCGACCATGATGCTGATGCCGATCATCGCGGCCACGGCCATGGCCAGCGCCGCAACGGCCACCCCGGTGCGGCTCAAGGAGCCGGCAACGCCGCCCAGGGCCAGACGCACGGGGGGCGATGCGCAGATCTGCGAGCGTGCCAGCGTCCGCGCCGAACCGTACAGCACGGCCGGCGTTGCCGCCGCGACGCTGAGCATGGCCAGCACCAGTGCGGCAAAACCTGCGTACACGCTGCGCTGGGTAGTCAGCACCAAACTCAAGCAGCCGAGCGCCAGCAGCACACTCAATGCGAGCAGACTCAGGGTCACGCGGCGCGCGCGCCCCTCGAGCACCGAGCTGCGCAGCGCCAGTTGTGGCGCACTTTGCACGGCCTCCAGCGCCGGCACCGCGGCGGCCAGCAGCGCCACGGCCAGCGCCGCGCCCAATGCCAGCAGCGGCTCCCCCGCCGGCAGCGCGACGCTGTTGACCGCGACCACGTAATACAGGTCGTTGATGGTGCGCGATACCATTGCGACCAGTTCCCGGCCGATGAGTGCGCCCACGACCAGCCCGGACGTGCCGCCCACCAGCGCCAGCCCCACCGCCTCGAGTGCAATGATGCGCAGCAACTGGGCGCGCGTCGCCCCCAGCGCCCGCAGGATGCCGAGGCTGCGTCGCCGCTGCACGATGGCGAAACTCATGGTGCCGTAGACCAGGAACAGTCCCACGAGCAGGGCCAGCAGACCCAGCGCCCGCAGATTCGTGGTGAATGCCTGGGTCATATCGAGTCCGGTGCGGGCGCGCTGCGTCGCCACCGCCAGGGTCACACCCGCGGGCAGCGCCTGGCTCAGTTGGGTCAGCTCCGCTGCGGCCGCCGCCCCCGGCGGCACGTTCAGATCGATCCGCGTCAGCCGCCCCAGCGACCCCAGCCATTGCTGCGCGGTCGCCACGTCCGTGAGCATCACCGATTCCAGGCCCGCCGCAGGCGCGCCCAGCACTCCCAGCAGATGACCCGACAGCGCGTGGCCCCCGGCATCGACACTGAAGGTTGCTCCGGGGTGCAGACCCAGCTGCAGGGCCCGCTGCCGCGCGAGCAGTACCGCACCGGTGCCGGACAGCCACTGTGCCAACGGTTCGGCGGAATCGAAAATGACCGAGCCGGTGCCTTGCCCGGCAAAACCGCCGGCCACCAGCGGATCCACGCCGAGCAGCTGCAACGATTGATCCTGGACCGTCACATATCCATCGACAACGGGATTGGCGCGCACGTAATGCAAGGTGCGCGCGAGATGCACGTACAGCGCCTCATCGATACCGGCGGGACCGCCGTCCAGTTCATGGGTTGCCGGTCCCTGCACGGCCGCCAGCGACAATTCAAATGCGCGTGCGGCGCTGCCCGTGGCGACATCGACGGCGACGATCGTGGCCACACCCAGCGCCAGGCCCAGCAACGCGAGCAACAGCTGCACCGGGTGGCGCAACAGGTGACGGAAGCTCGCCGACCACAGCATGCCCATGTTGGTTACTGCAGCGTGCCCTCGCGCAGCATCAGGCAACGATCCGCACCGGCCGCCAGCGCTCGATCGTGCGTCACGAGCACCACGGTCGCACCGCGCTCACGTGCCAGTTCGCGCAACAGCGGCGCAATCTGCGCCGCCGTGACTTCATCGAGATTGCCGGTGGGCTCATCGGCGAGCAGCAGCGCCGGTTCATGGACCAGGGCGCGCGCCAATGCCACGCGCTGCTGTTCGCCTCCGGAGAGCACGTCCACGGGCGCGTGCAGCCGGTCACCCAGGCCCACGCGCTCCAACAGCGCGCGGCTGCGGCGCCGCGCCTGTGCCGCCCCGACGCCGTCCAGCGACAGCACCAGGCGTACGTTCTCCTCCACATCCAGAGTCGGCAGCAGATTGAAGAACTGGTAGACGAAGCCGACCCGGCGGCGCCGGAACAGCGTGCGCTCAGGCTCGCGCATCGCGCTCAACTCCAGTCCATCAAAAGTGATGGTTCCGGAAGTCGGACGGTCGATGCCGCTGATGAGATTCAGCAGGGTGGATTTACCCGAGCCGCTGCGGCCGATGATGACCGTCTCGCTGGCCGCTGCGATGCTGATGCTGACCCGGTCGAGCACACAGCGCCGATGCTCACCGGCGCCGAAGCTGCGACTGACCGAATCCAGGGTCAACACGCGGCATTGGCGCCCGGGTCATAGCGCATGGGCTTGGTCACACCCATACGCGTAAGCTCCCGACGCAGCGCCTCGCTCAAAGCGGCGTATTCGCCCCGGTCAAACAGTGGCGCCGCCTGCCAGTCATGCGCCCATGGGTGCGCGGTGCGCAGCGCCTCCGGCTCCTCGGCATAGCGCGGAATCACATGCGCGTGCAGTGCCGGTTCGAGATTGCCGAGAATGGCGTAGTTGATGCGCAGCGCATTGGTGACTTTGAGCAAGGCATCGCCCAGGCGTGCCATGTCGAGCAGGAACTGGCCACGCTCCTTGGCCCCGAGCGCGTTGAGGGTCGGTACCACCGGATCGGGCAGCAGCAGCACATAGCCGCGCACAAACTGGCGCTCGCCGAAGACGACCCAGCCGCAGAACAGGCGTGCGACGACCCGGGGGTCCTTGCCCTCGCGCGCCGCCACGACCTGCTGGTGAATCGCGGTCGGGTTTTCAGCTTTTTCACTCTTCATCGCGCTGCCTCCACGCCCAGGCGCAGCAACGCCTCGCGTGTGTCATTGAAATTGCGGTGGACAATGCCATGCCAACCCCGTGCGCGGGCCGCCTCGATGTTCTGCGCCCGATCATCCACAAACACCGTCGCTGCGGGGTTGAGAGCAAACTTGCGTTCGGCCAGCGCGTAAATGGCGGTATCCGGTTTCATGACCCCCGCCTGGAAGGATGGCAGAGCGCCATGACCAATGCGATCGACGCGGTGACGGGCGACCAGATGGTCCCAGTGCAGATCCCCGATATTGGACAGCAGGTAGACACCATGCTGCAGCGCAACCCGGCGCGCCAGCTGCATCATGTCCTCGAGCGGGGCCAGCATATCCAGCCATTGCTGGCGCAGGGCAGCGAGCGGTGCCCGCGGCGCCAGCGCTGATAAGCGTTCAATCAGCCCCGCGCCATCCAAACGCCCGGTTTCATGGTCTGCGAGCCGGACCTGCTCGAGCGTGGTATTCAGGTCCATCGCTGGCGCACCATGCTTCGCCAGAAAATCGAGCATGGGCTCGGGATGGATGCCGACGAACACCCAGCCGATGTCGAAGATGATGTCGCGGATCAAACCGGGAGCACCGTGCCGTGATCAGCCGCGGTCATGTTCACCGATACCACCGTGGCCTTGGGGAAGAAATTGAATTCCGAGGCGCTCGCCCAGGTGTAGGCGCCCATCGCCCGACCGACAATCAGATCCCCGACCTCGAGCTTCGGCAGCATCAGGTTCTCGGCGATCACATCGATACTGTCGCAGGTCGGGCCAGCCAGCACCGACGGCAAATGGTTCGCTCCCGGGCGCAGCGGTTCGACCGGATAACGCGCATGGTCATACAGCTGCCCGCTGTATGAGCCATACAGTCCATCGTCCAGGTAGTACCACCAGTGGCCCTCGCGCTGCGCACGCCCCATGACGCTGGCGACGCCGATGGCGGCGGGGCCGGCGATGAAGCGCCCGGGCTCGGCAATCACGCGGATGCGCTTGGGGAGCTTGGCGAGCTGCTGCCGGATCGGGGCGCAGAAGCGCCCGATGTCGGGCACCGGCGCGCCATAGTCAATGGGAAAGCCGCCGCCGATATCGAGGGTGTCCAGTGAGCCGAGCTGCTCGCGACGCGCCGCGGCCATGAGTTTGGCGCACGCCTCGATGGCTTCGACATGCTTGGCCGGATCGGCGGCCTGTGAGCCCACGTGGAAGGAGGCACCCTGGACATCGACGCCGAGGCTCGCGGCCAGGCGCGCCAGCTCCAGGAAATGCTCCGGATCACAGCCGAATTTGCGCGACAGATCGCACACCGCGCCGGGACTGCGAAACGACACGCGCAGCAGCAGCTGGGCGCGCTCCCCGAGACGGGCGAATTTACGCACCTCATCCGGATTGTCGGCCACAAAGGTGCGCACGCCGAATTCCATGGCGTTGCGAATGTCCTGGGGGCGCTTGATCGGATGGGTGTGGATGCAGCGCTCGGGACTTGCGCCGAGACTCTTCACCAGCTGGACCTCACCGCTCGTCGCCAGATCAAGGTAGCCGCCCTCCCGCATCACCACCTGGACCACGGCCGGATGCGGCAATGGCTTCAACGCATAGTGCAGGTCAACCTTCGGCAGCGCCTTCGCGAGCTTGCGCAGCTGCACCCGGACCCGTTCGCAATCAATGATGAGGAGCGGTGAGCCGAACTCGGCCACGAGGCGGCGGATCTGTGCGGGTTCAAACGGGTCGACAAAGCGCGTGACGCGCGAACGGGTCGGCATGGAAAGTCTCGTGGCGGGAATGGGAGCGATCTTTAAGGCAGCACGGCGTTGGCGCCGGTGTCATCACTTTCGGTGACCCGAGTGGCGGCACGCAGCAGGCGATCCCGCGCGGCATCCCAGCGCTCACCTTCGGGTACATCCTGAACCAGGATTTGCTGGCAACCGGCGGTATCCAGTGCGCGCAGATTGGC
The DNA here is from genome assembly GCA_035485475.1 of Steroidobacteraceae bacterium. GTDB lineage: Bacteria > Pseudomonadota > Gammaproteobacteria > Steroidobacterales > Steroidobacteraceae > DAIDKA01. The sequence continues at coordinate 19,114 of DATHOA010000173.1, forward strand.
ATACAGATCATGCGCGTACTGCTCGGGGCGCCGTCCGGCATTCACCCAGGTCACATAGGCGTGCGACTTCAGCGGCAGGCGCTGCGCCAGCACCGCGATTCGGGTACCGCCGCTGGAGGCCGCCGCGGCCTGCGCATCAATTTCCCCGGAGGGCACGACGCTCATCGGGGTGGTCGGCGCGTAGTGTGACGGCAGGCTGCCCGGTACCCGGGAGCTGAACGCATCCGCACCGACGATGAGATCCGGCGCCACCTCGCGCAGCTGGCTGGCGGTGACCGCACCGGGCCGCAGCAGCCGCACCTTGTCGCCCTCGCAGGCGACGATGGTGGACTCCAGACCGATCTGACTCTCCCCGCCATCCAGCACCATCCGCACCGCATCCCCCAGCTCATCGCGGACATGCTCGGCGCGGGTCGGACTCAGGCGGCCATAGCGGTTGGCGGACGGGGCGGCAATGCCGCCGCCGAAGGCGGTCAGCAACTGCTGGGCCATCGGGTGCGATGGCACCCGGATGGCCACGGTGTCCTGACCCCCCGTGACGATGTCATGCACATTGGCGGCCCGCGGCATGACCAGCGTCATCGGGCCGGGCCAGAAACGCTCGGCAAGCCGCGTGGCCGCGGCCGGTACCTCGCTGACCCAG
>DATHOA010000174.1:0-16288 GCA_035485475.1 Steroidobacteraceae bacterium
CGCCAGAAGGTGCGCAGGTTTCCGGCGTTGGTCGTGTAATCCCACCTGCCCCCCGTGATGCCCTGGTCCGTATGGCGGTGCCATTCATCCTGAGCACGGGTCATCGGCTCCTGGTGCGAGGTACCCATGACAATTCCCATCGCATCGGCAAGCACCATGTTCTGCGGATCGTCGTCGTTGAATGCCTTGGGAGCCCACATCGCCGGCCAGAGATAGTTGCCCTTGAGACGCAGCTCGAGCTCGAAAACGTGCTCGTACATGCGCGCGTTGATGCCGCCGAAATGCTGCTTCGCCCAGCTGCTGAAATCCGGATCCTCATCATTGATGAAGAAGCCGCGGTATTTGACCTTAGGTTGATCGCGCCGCGATCCCGCCGTGATGAAGAGGTTGTCTTGCCGCCGAACCGGGACATCGGCGAACCAGTACCAGGGCGAGACGCCGATCTTCTCGGAAAGATCATAGACGCCGTATACCGCACCGCGCCGGTCCGAACCGACAATCACCAAGGCGCGTGCCACACTCGCAAAGGGATGATCCACGACGATCTGGCGGTACGCTTCCCACTGCCCCGCAATGTCATGTGCATTGAGCTTTCCTTGGGCCGCCAACCCATCGATAACCGGGCTTTGTCCAAGGACCCCGACAATGACGAGATCCCCGTGCGCCTGACCGGGCTCGGCGATGCGCTTTGGAGCCTGCCCGCTCACACGCTGCAAATCGGCCGCGAAGCTGTCCGCAACATGGCGCACGGCGGGATCCGCAGTGGTATCGATCAAAATACCCACAGGCTGATGGTTCCGAATCAGCGCCAGGCCTGCACTGACCCGGTGCGCACAAACCGCTACCGCCTGCGAGCATGAGTCCGGAGTGGAGCCCGCGGCGAGGCTGCAGAGCATCAGCGTCAGACCCCAGGGCAGTGTGATTTTTCGAGCGAGCCCGGTCATGCAACCGCCACGGTCATCGTACCGAGCCCGTGAATGGTGCAAGTCATCACGTCGCCGGCCACGACCGGACCGACACCTTGCGGAGTGCCGGTATAGATCAAATCACCCGGATGCAGCTGATAGAAGGTCGAGGCGAACTCGATCAACCGCTGCACGTCAAAAATGAGATCACGGGTGGTGGCCTGCTGCCGCAGAACGCCATTGACGAGGAGACTCATGGGCAGATTGTTTGGATCGGGGATTTCGTCACGCGTTGTCAGCCACGGACCCAGCACCGAAAATGTATCAGGTGATTTGCGCAGGCTGCGGTCCTCCGGACCACGCACCGTCATGTCGAGTCCGATGGCATACCCGGCAATGTATTCAAGGGCGTAGGCCTTGGGAATGTGTCGTCCTTCGCGCCCGATGACCACGACCAGTTCGATTTCGTGGTCGTTGCGACGCTGCGGAAATCCGATCGTCACGCCTTGCGATGGACCGATGAGCGAGGTTGAGGACTTCAGGAACAGCCCATAGTCCTTGATGGTCTTCACATCGGTGGCGAAATTGACGCCGCCATCGGCGTTCGCCTCGGCCTGATGCAGCAGGTAGTTAACGGGAGCCGCAATGATGCGCGGCGGATTGGCTACCGGGCTCAACAGTCGAACGGACCCCAATGGCAGGCGCGGCGCCTTGGGCAGCAACTCCATGACCGCTGCCCGGACAGCATCCAGGTGAAGCACGAGCAGATCGGCGGACGGGAGCGGGTAGCGCACACTCGGAATCACCTCGAGGGCCGCGCTCACATCGGCGAGCTGCGCGCCCTCAACGACACCGAGCTGGTCATGATCAAACCGACACAGCTTCATCGCTCGCTGCCGCCAGCTCCCCCGCGCTCTTCGCGCCACAGGCCGAGCTTGCTCTGGACAGGACGGTCCGAGGCACTGAACAGCACCGCCTCTTCGATGACGTGATGGGTGTGCAGCGCCCATCCCGGCACGATGAAGATATCTCTGGGCTTCCAGTGCAGCACGGCGCCTCCAACCCGGGTCTCGCCGTGCCCTTCGACCACCACGAAGATTGTCGCATCCGTGCAGCGATACGGCTGTGAGCACCAGCCGCGGGGCACCAGCTGCATGAACGCACCTATTGTCGGCAGCGCGAAATCCCCCGTGGCCGGGTTGACGTAGCGCAGCTTGTATCCATGACACGGATCCGGGGCGCTACCGCGCTGCAGCGTCGCGAGGGCCTCCCGTGACTTGGAATAGGGATAATTGAATATTGGCGAAAATCGTTCACGTGGCACCCAGTCGACGGGGAGCATGTTGTGGCCGAACTGCGCCATGCCGTCGCCGGCGGCGCGGGTAATGACCTGTCGATTTGACTCACCCACTTGCGCAAAGCTGCCATCGAGCATGGAAACGATGGGAACATCCAGCACATCCACCCACATCGCCGGCTCAGGGGTGTCGTTTTGGTGATCGTGCCAGGTCCAGGCTGGCGTCGTGACGAAGTCACCGGGCGCCATCGGAATGGACTCGCCATTCACGGTTGTACAGGCGCCTGCACTCTCGAGCACAAAGCGCATGGCCGACTGCGAATGCCGGTGGGTCCGGGCGACTTCCCCCGGAAGCACCAGTTGTACCCCGGCGTAGAGAGAGTGAGTAGCGGAGCTGGTGCCCCGCAATCCGGGATTCTCAAGCACGAGGACGCGACGCTCGGCTCGCTCTGCGGAGATGAGCTTCCCGGCTTGCAGCAGGTGCGAGCGTAGACACCCGTCGAAGTCCCACAGCACCGGTACGACCGGAGTCACCGGCTCCGGCGTCACCAGATCGTGAAGCGACTCCCACAGCGGGGCCAGATTCAGCGCGTCAATGTCCCGATAGAACCTTTGCAGCTCATCGGCAGGAGTCGCCGTCACACTGGGTGCAGAGTGAACCAAGGTATCTCCTGGTGGGTGAAGCGGGTCCAGGGTCATTGATGGGGTAGCGAGGTGTCCTTATCCCCAGGATACTCCATACACTATGTATCCTTAAGAGGTCCGCGCCGCGGTAGTCTATCGCCGTGACCACACCCACTCCGATATACAACGCAGTCCTCGGCGCGTACGAAGACCGCATCATACCGGCCGCGACTATGCCCTCGCCGCCGCCCTACCGCGACCACTACGCCTTGGAACTGCCCGATGGCGATCGCGTGGAGCTGCCGCTGCTGGCACTACCCGATGGCCAACACGCCATCGTCAGTCTATGCATCACCGCGAATTCCTTCGAACTGGAGGAGCGGTTGAGTACCGCCATGACGGAACTGGCCCGGCCATTGGGGCCCGACGTCATTGTCGGCATGCCGACCCTGGGCCTGGTGTTCGCAGCCTCGGTCGCCAAGAAGCTTGGCCACCGTCACTACGTACCCCTGAGTTATTCACGCAAGTTCTGGTTCGACGACGCCCTTTCGGTTGCGGTGCACTCCATTACTTCACCTTCGCAGGTCAAGCAGGTCTATATCGATCCGCGCATCGTCAACCGTCTACGGGGCCGACGCGTGGTGCTGGTCGAGGATGTGATCTCCACCGGTACCACCATCGCCGCACAAATTAAGCTCATGTCAATGCTCCAGGCCGAAGTGGTCGGAATTGTTACGGCAATGCAGGAGACGCGGGTGTGGATCGAGCGGCTTGCCCGCATTGACCCGCGTTATCCGAAGCTGGTGCGCTCCTGCATCCGCTGCCCGCTGTTCCAGCGAACACCGGACGGTTGGGTGCCTGACTGGTCGACCCTGCCGGACTGACCAATACTGCAATGCGTATCCAGGCGGCCCGCCTGCCCTCGCATTTCCTAGCACCGTCCTCACGCCCGAGTCATTAGGCTCCCATCCACAGCCATGACTCACCCACCCCTCAGTGTCTGGATCGTCGATGACGATGCCGCCTTCAGCTGGATTCTTGAACTGGCCGTGCGCCGGCAGGGAGCCACCGCCGGGAGTTTCAAGTCAGCCGAACTCGCGCTGGAGGCATTTCGCACCGGCAAACCCGATGTTCTGATGACCGATATCCGCATGCCGGGGCAGTCCGGGCTCGGGCTCCTCAAGAGGCTGCGCGTCATCGCGCCCACGCTTCCGGTTCTCGTAATGACCGCGGGCCCAGATCTGGGCAGCGCCGTCGAGGCCTTCGAGTCAGGTGCCATCGAGTATCTATCGAAACCATTCGAAATAGACGAAACAATCCGCCTGGCTTTGCGCGCCGCTTCGCCATTGCTACCGTGACGGGGTGAGGCCGTCACGACGCTACGCCGCGGATCAGATCGATTAAGGCCCTGGCATTCCCGGGCGGTTCGTTGCCACGCCAGGCGACGTGCCCGTCGGGCCGGCTCATGACCAGTCGATGGCGATAGGCGTCCGGCACGACGTCCGCGTCGATGTCCAGTAGCGCCAGCGGCATGCCGGCCTGAGCTGCCGCTGCGAGCAGCCCAGAAGCATCCACCGCCGGGTCAAACCGCAACAGCGTGTGGTCCGGGGCCAGGGCATCATAGAGCGCCCGCCCATCACGCAGCCAAAAATGCGGTAGGCGGCATCCGGGCACGCTGGAAGGCGTGTAGTCGTACATGGAGTACGCCGGCGCCTGCTCTGCGTCATAGGCGATGATCGGCGAACGATCGTAGAAGTAGCCATAATTCAGGCCCGCGCAAGCGAACTGCTGCACGTGCAGGTGGTAGGCGTCCTGGCCGACCCGCCGTCGCGCCGCCTCCCCTTCCGGCGTGTCGTCCTCCAGATCATGCGGCACGTTGGTGCGCTCGCGAATGGCGCCCGCGGCATGTTTCATGGCGAAGCGCGAGACCTGTTCGGTGATCGGTTGGCGCTCCAACTCATGGGCAACAAGAATCGCCTCCGGCGCCCAGCCCTTCAGGTGCGCCGCCAACATCCACGACAGATTCATCGCATCCGCGATACCCGCGTTCATGCCGTAGCCGGCGTAGGGCACCCAAATGTGTGCGGCGTCTCCACAGATGAAAGCGCGGCCGTCGCGGAAGCGATCGGCAACCAGCCGTCGCCCCACCCAGTCCTCCTTACCGAGCAGTTGGTACTCGAACTCGGGTCCGACGCCGAGCAGCGTGCGGATGCAGGTGTCCCGGTCGACCGATTCGAAGTCGGCCTCGTGCGGCAGGAGATAGTTGTGAATGAGCCAGGTTTCCCGGCCGTCGATCGCGACCAGATTACCCGCTCGCTGCGGGTTGTAGAGGTAGCTCATCCACGCGTCAGGTTTTGTGACACGGTCGATGAGGTCCCGGGCGCGAATGTAGCTCGATTGCACGCGTTGGATGACTTCGTCCCCGAGCAGCTTGGCGCCGATCGCGCGGCGCACGAGTGATCGACCGCCCTCGCACCCGATGAGGTAAGCGGCTCGGACGGTCAATTCCTCACCCGTGTCGAGGTCATGGGCGTGCGCCGTCACGCCCGCGCCATCCTGCTCGAATCCGCGGAATTCAGTCCGGTTGACGATCTTGAGCCCACGCCTGGCCGCTGCGTTCGCGGCAAGGACGGGCTCCAGAAAGATCTGATTGATTCGGTGTGGGGGTTCGGGCGTCGGCCACCAGCCGTCCGGTCCGGAGGTATCCGCAAAGCGATCGCGCCGACAGGGAATATGGATGCGGGTCAGTTCGTAGCCGGTCGCGCGCGTCCTCAGCACCACATCGTTTGGATAATCATCCGGTAGCCCGGCAGCGCGCACCGCATTGGCAATGCCCAGCCGACGGAACGTCTCCATGGTTCGCGATGAGACATGATTGCACTTGACGCTCGGCGGCTCGCCGGCGTGTCGCCGTTCAACAACGAGACATTCCACTCCGCGTTGTGCCAGGTCCATCGCCAGGCACAGGCCGACCGGGCCGCCACCGACGATCAGCACCTCGGCCTGATAGACTTTGCTCACGCCCGCTGTCCTCGGAATCGCAGCTTTAAAGGCCTAGTGTGGCGCAGAGTTTCGTCCGTCGCGCATAAATCGGAGTTACCAAGATGACCCCAGAGCCACTGCCTTCCGCAGGCGAAGCGTCTGCTGCTGATTTCCAACTGATCAATCAGCTCGTCAATGGCTTCTGGACAACGCAGGTGCTGAATGTTGCCGTGCAATTGGGAATCCCGGAGCAGTTGGCCAGCGGCCCGAAAACCGCAATGGCCATCGCGCAGGCCGCTCAAGCTCACCCGCAGTCCGTTTTTCGACTGCTGCGCGCTTTGCATACCCTTGGCGTATGCCGGGCGGTTGATAAGGAAACTTTCGAACTGACACCCGCCGGTCACGTCCTCCGACCTGACGTGCCGCGCTCGCTCCGGGGCCGCGCCCTGTTCTCCGGCGACATGCTATGGCAGCAGTACGGCGATCTGGCCTACGTCGTAAAGACGGGCAACTCGACGCGAGTCGTCGACACCGGACCCGAGGCATTCAAGAAGCTCAGCGCAGATCCGGTGCGAGTCGATGCATTTCAACGGGCGATGGCCGAGGGCAGCGTCCGCGCAGCGCGTGATGCCCTCGCCGCGTACGATTTCTCTGCGTTTGCGTCAGTACTCGATCTGGGGGGCGGGTATGGTGGAGTGCTATCCGTATTGCTCACGGCCCATCCCCGGATGACGGGCGCCGTGTGTGATCTCGAGTATCTGGCGGAGGCCGCATTGCGATATCTCCAGGAAGCCGGCCTGGGTGCGCGCGCAAAGTTTGTGGCTGGAGACTTCTTCGCAGCGGTGCCAGGGCCTTACGATGCATATGTCCTCAAATTCATCATTCATGACTGGGACGATGAACTTGCACTGAAGATACTGCGCAACATCCACCGCGCTGCCGCCCCAGGCTCGACTTTGCTGCTCCTGGAGCAGGTGATACCGGAAAACCTGTCAACGGCGGCCTCGGACCAGGCCGTCATCAAGTCGGACATTACGATGATGACGATTGGAAGCGGCGAGCGGACGGTCGCCGAATATCGGCAGCTGCTGTCACAGGCCCAATGGAACCTCACAAGGGTCATCCAAATCTCGCCGGAGTTCAGCCTGCTGGAAGCCAGGCGCGCCTAAGTCCCTGGTTCGGCGCGACATCCGCACAGCGCTTCACGAATCTTCCGTTTACATCGCCTGATAATCGGACTTAGCATGTCAGAAGGGGGGAAATCATGGCGAAGTGGAACGAGAGCAATCGCATCTGGGAACGCGATGAGACCTTGCTCACCCCGGAGGAACTCGCGCTATGCACGCGGGCCTGCGACGATGACCGCTACCGCACGCCGATACCCACGCAGATGGTGTCAAACGGCGAGTACCTGCCGGCGCCGCAGACCGAGGCGCAGAAGAGCGTCGAAGCCGGCGTTCATCAGCTCGCGGACGAGACGAGCCGGCGCTTAGGCATCGGCCGTCGCCGTTTCCTGGCCGGCACGGGCGGTATGGCGGCGTCCTTCCTCGCCATCAACGAGGTCTTCGGGCCGTTCTTCAAAGTGGACCCACTGGAAATGTTCGTACCGGAGGCCTATGCCCAAGGCGGGGCTCCCCGGGATCTGTTCGTGTTCGATGATCAGCTACACCTGGTGAGAGGCAGTCGCGGTAAGGTCCCCGGCGGGTTGCGCGCCCTGGCGGAGGGCTCCTCGATCGGGCCATCGTTGGGTTTGAAGGCGAACCCGTTCAATCCCGCGGGACATCTCGACGAAGGGGGTCAGGCCTGGGGGAGCTGGAATCCGGCGCTCGTGGGCTTGCCGTTCAATCCCGAGAACTTCCTTCTCACGGACTTCATCCGCCAGGTGTATCTGGAGAGTCAGGTCACGGTGGGCATGCTCACCAATGTGCCGGCCAGTGTGATCGACACCGGCGAGCGTGCGCCCCGCAATGTGGTAGAGGCGCGCGGGGGAGAAATCCTCACGGCCGCGCAGACGGCCGCCGCGCGCGACTTCATCAACGAAGTTGCCGGATCGCCTCGCTCGCTTGCTCACGGAATGCTGTATGTCGGCAAGGGCAATCTGGACTATATCCATGAGCAGATCGAGCAGAATAAACCGGACTCCTGGAAGGGCTACAACATCGCCAACGCCGCCAAGGTGGACGAGAATCCGTTGAGCCTGATGAAGCAGTGGCGGCACGACGACGAGCAGGTCGCCTACCCCACCTTCGAGGCCATCGATAAGGCCTACTCGCAACAGAGGGCGGCCCATCCGGGATTCAACAACATCTGCGTGCACAAGGGCCTGGTGAACACCAAGGAGCAGCGCCCCGAGATCGGCCATCCCGCCGACCTGCCGAAGGCGGCGCGCGACTGGCCGAATCTGAACTTCATCACCTATCATGCCTGCATCCAGCCGTCATTCTTCATGTACGACGCACTCGCCGAGATCCACGCCGGCAGACTGCGCGAAGGCGTGCCGGATATCAGCTGGACTACTGAGTACGCGCTGCTGTGCCGTGACCTGAAAAATACCTACGCCGAACTGGGTACCACCTGGGCGTCCTCGATCATTACCTTCCCGACGGTGGCCGCGCACATCATGGGCCAGCTGCTGAAGTTCATGGGCCCGGACCGCATTGTATTTGGCTCCGACTCCGTGTGGTACGGGTCCCCACAGTGGCAGATTGAGGCAATGTGGCGCTTCCAGATACCCGAAGGAATGCAACGCAAGTACGGCTACCCCGAATTCACCGAAGCGCACAAGCGCAAAATCCTGGGTCTCAATTCCGCACGCTTGTACGGCATCGATGTGCCACGCAACTTCTCGGCCCACTTCAAGCCGGTGCCTACCGACTATGCAGCCAGGATGCCGGACACCCTGAAACATTTCATGGAGCTGCCCGGATACACCACAGATAAACTTGCACAGGCGAAGGAGCAGTACGTGGCGAACGGCGGCGCACCCGATCACACGCGCTATGGCTGGGTGCGCAGCAGCTGAGGTGCCAATGAAACGTCGTGAATTCGTGTTTGCGGGTGTCACCGCCGCGGGAACTGCCGCCTGCGCTCTCTCAGCCGTACAGACCGCAACACTTCCGACCGTGCCTGACCGTGCTCATGAGCGTCCCTGGTTCGCCGTCATCTTCGATGAGCGATTTGCGCCGGCGCACGCTTTTGCCCAAGCCGCAGCCTGGCGCGGCCACAAGGTTTTCGGCTACGACGGCGATCTCACGGCGGTGTGGCAGCGCGAGATCGAGCCGCACTGGTCGCGCCGTGCGGGCGCGCTCGCCGGAATGAGTACAGCCCCCGGACTCTTCTGCCTCGAACAACTCGCCGCGCAGCACTGGCTGCGAGTGGTCACACGCAGCGAGCAGCGCGCGGGCGCCGGCGCACCGCTCATATCCTGGGTCATCGCCTGATGCGGCCTCGAGCGGAGCACGCCCCATGAGAGTACCACCGAACGTCAGTGCCGCCGATTACGCCAAGGCGCTCGCCGAATTCGAACAGGTCATCGGCAAGGACTGGGTATTCACGAGTGATGAGGATCTCGATCTGTACCGCGACGCGTTCTCGCCGTTCCTGAATGAGCCCGAGGAGAAGATAGCCTCCGGCGCCCTGGCGCCTGTTTCAACGGAACAGGTGCAGCAGATCGTGCGCATCGCCAACAAGTACCGCATTCCGCTCTATCCGATTTCGACGGGCAAGAACCTCGGCTACGGTGGCTCGGCGCCGGCGTACTCGGGCAGCGTGGTGCTCGACCTCAAACGCATGAACCGCATCATCGAGGTCAATGAGCAACACGCGTTCGCGCTGGTGGAGCCCGGCGTGAGCTATTTCGATCTGTACCGCCATATCCAGGAGCACAAGCTCAAAGTCTGGATCGACTGCCCGGACCCGGGCTGGGGCAGCGTCATGGGCAATGCCCTCGACCGTGGGGGTGGCTACACCTCGGCCAACTATCGCAATCACTTCGACTCGCATTGCGGGATGGAAATCGTCCTGCCGGACGGTGAGTTGCTCCGCACCGGCATGGGGGCGATCCCGAATGCCCAGACCTGGCAGCAGTACAAGTCCGGCTGCGGCCCGTGGATCGACGGCATTTTCTCGCAGTCGAACTATGGCGTGGTCACCAAGATGGGCTTCTGGCTGATGCCCGAGCCGGAGGCCTTTCAGCGCTGCACGGTGAGCGTGCCGCGCTACCAGGACCTGATGCCGCTGGTTCAAATCCTGAACTTCGTCGAGAACAGCCGCATCACTTCCGGGTTTCCGGACATCGAGTCCCCGCTGCTCGGCTACCCTCCGGTCGGCCAAGTGCAGCTGTGGAACGAGACCGGTCCGCCGAAAATGAGCGCGGAGCATCTGCAGCTCATGGCAGGAACGAAATTGGGGTTTTCACCCGAAATCGAGGCGTATGGAGCCCGTGCCGGCATCCCCTACTGGCGGCTGTGGCTCAGTTTCCACGGGCCCGAGGAGGTCATCCAGGCGCAGTGGCACGCCGCGCAGCGGCATTTCGCTCGCATCGACGGGGCGAAATTTGCCATCGTCGACCAGGTGAAACTGCCCGTGGATGCGCAACAGGCCACGAAGTATCACGAGCCGGAACTCGGGGTTCCCTCCCTGCGCGCCTTCTCCATCGGCGCGCGCACGCCTTGGACACCCACCCCCTCCAAGGGCCACATGTGGTTCTCGCCCATCATTCCGCGCACGGGCGCGGCAATCATCGAGGCGAACCGCGTATTCAGCGAGGCCGCGAAGTCCTTGGGGATGCCGCTGTTCACGACCTTCACGCTCCCGGCCTGCTTCTGGGAGCGCTCCTTCATCTTCATTCTCGCAACCCCGGTGACCGAGGATCCGAAGACGAATAGGCGCTATCGCGAGGGATTCAAGAAACTGATCGAGGTCGGCGGACAACACGGTTGGGGCGAGTACCGCACGGCACCGGTGTTCCAGAAGTCAGTCATGGACGTGTACTCCTTCAACAACCATGCCCTGCAGCGTTTCCACGCCACGCTGAAAGATGCGATCGACCCGAACGGTATCCTCTCGGCGGGTCGCTATGACATCTGGCCAAAACATCTGCGGGGGAAAACCTGATGAGTGCGTGCAAACTCATCGGCAGTCTCGCGGCGGGCGCGCTGGCACTCGGCGGCGTGGCCGGAACCACCCGCGCCAGCGCCGACACGCTCGCCGCGCGCTACGCGCCCGGACGCGCGGTCTACGAAAAATGGTGTGCGGCCTGCCACGATCCGGGAATCATCCACCCCGGCACCCACGCCCTGATGACGAAGTATCCGGGCGGCAGCCGCGGCTCCGGTTCCATCACTGCGTGGACCGATCTGCCGGCCACCTACGTCACCTTCATGGTGCGGCATGGCATGTCGGTCATGCCGGCGTTCCGCAAGACCGAAATCAGCGCTGACGAACTGGCGGCCCTTGCCGCTTATCTTTCGCGCAATACCCCCGCCAAATAAGCGCCCCGGGATGGCTCGACCCAAGGGACCTGTGCCCGCGGCGCGGTCCGGGCAGGAGTACAATTCGTAAAAACCGGTCAGGCCTGGGCGGCAGGACCCAAACCGGGGCATTAAAAGGCTAAGTGATGGCGGGGTCGAAGCGACTTTCATGGGTACTGGCGGGGGCGTGCGCCGGCGCGGTCGCATTGTTTGGCTGGGCCCTATTCCACAAGAAGCCCGCGCCGCAGGCTCAACAGCCGGCCACTGCCATCGCCGTAGCCAAGGTTCAGATGCGCGACGTGCTGGTCTCGATCAATGCCCTGGGCCAGGCGCAGGGCTGGCAGGCGGTGACCGTGCGACCCCAGGTAAACGGGAAACTGTTGCGGGTACCCGTGCGCGAGGGCTCCGAGGTGACCGCGGGTGCACTCGTCGCCGAAATCGATCCCGCCCCGTTTCGCGCGGCTTTGATGCAATCCCAGGGCGCCCTGGCACGCGATCAGGCACAGCTGAAACTGGCCAAGCTGAAATTGACCCTTTACCGCCAGTTGGCAACGCAGGACTCGATTGCCTCACTGGATGTGGAGACCCAAGCCGCCCTGGTGAGCCAGTTGGCGGGCGATGTCATGCTCGATCAGGGCGCGCTCGCCGCCGCCCAGGTCAATCTGGACTACACCCGCATCCTCGCACCCGTGGCCGGCCGAATCGGGGTTCGTTTGGTGGATGCCGGCAACCTGGTCTCCACGACCGACACCGGCGGCATCGTCACCATCAACCAGATCTCGCCCATCGCCGTGACCTTCACCCTGCCGCAGGGTGAGTTCCAACGCCTGGCGCATTTCTCTAACGGCTTCGAGAAGCCGCTCGTCACCCGGGCCTTCAGCCAGGAGAGTGGCGAGCTGCTGGATACCGGTGAACTGGTGGTGATCGACAATCGGGTCGATCCGGCCACCGCCACCGTACAACTCAAGGCACGGTTCGCGAATACCGGCCGGCACCTGTGGCCGGGGCAGCTGCTGAATGTGAAATTGACCCTGGAAACGGTGCGCGACGCGGTGGTCCTGCCGAGCATTGCGGTCAATCAGGGGCCCAACGGACCCTTCACCTATGTGGTCGAGAACAACCTCGCGATGTTGCGGCCACTCGAGTTTGATCTTCAGCAGGACGACATTACGATCGTCAAGTCGGGCGTGAAGAGCGGCGATACCGTGGTGGTCGAAGGTCAGGGCTCGCTTCGCCCGGGCGCCAGGGTGGCCGTGCGTGGCCTGCCCGATCCGGCAAGCGTTCGGCCCGGCGGCGAAAGCCGGCCGCACGCATGAACCTCTCCGCGGCCTTCATTCGCCGCCCTGTCGCCACCTCGCTCATCGCGGCAGCATTCCTGGGGATGGGGCTGATCGCCTATTTCAAGCTCCCCGTGGCGGCACTGCCGCTGGTGGATGCCCCAACCATCCAGATCAGCGCCAATCTGCCCGGGGCCAGCCCCGAAACCATGGCCTCGAATGTGGCCACGCCATTGGAGCGACAGCTATCGCTCATCACCGGCATTACGCAGATGACCTCCAGCAGCAGTCTGGGTTCGACCTCGGTCACGCTGCAGTTCGATCTTGACCGCAACATCGACGCCGCAGCCCAGGACGTACAGGCCGCGATCAGCGCTGCCGGTGGCCAGTTACCCGCCGACATGCCCAGCCCGCCGGTCATGCGCAAGGTCAATCCGGCCGACAACTCGGTCCTGGTGCTGGCCATGACCTCCGACACGGTGCCGACGAATATCGTCAGCGACTATGCCGACAACATCGTTGCCCAGCAGATTTCACGGATGAATGGCGTGGGCCAAGTCAACCTGGGCGGTCCGCGCAAGCCGGCCATCCGTATCCAGATCGACCCGCGCAAGGCCGCCGCGCTTGGCCTGCAGCTGGATCAGATCCGCAGCACCCTTGCACAAGGTACGGTGAACGCGCCGAAGGGCCAGCTGCTCGGCCGGCAGCAAACCCTCACCGTGTACACCAATGACCAGGCTTTGGACGCCAAGACCTGGAACGACCTGATCGTCGGCTATAAGAACGGCGCGCCAATCCGTGTCAGCGACCTGGGCGGGGCCATCCTCAGCGTCGAAAACACCCAGGGCGGCGCGTATAGCGAAGTCGGCAAGGCGGGCAGGTTCGCAACCCTCAAATCCGGCCCCGCCGTGCACGTCGTAGTTTTCAAACAGCCCGGGGCCAACGTGATTGAGACGGTTGACGCCGTCAAGGCGGCCCTTCCCAAGCTGCGCGCCGCCGTCCCACCCAGTATCAACATGGAAGTGGTCGCAGACCGCACCGTCACCATCCGCGCTTCGGTCGCGGAGGTGAAGAGAACGCTGCTGATAACCATCGCATTGGTGGTGGCCGTGATCTTCCTGTTCCTGCGCAACGTGATGGCCACCGCCATCCCCTCAGCGGTCATACCCGTGTCGCTCCTCGCGACCGCGGCGGTGATGCTGCCAGCCCGGTTCAGCCTCGACAATTTGAGTTTGATGGCCTTGACCATTGGCGTCGGTTTCGTGGTCGATGATGCCATCGTCATGGTCGAGGTTATCTGGCGCCGCATCGAGCATGGTCAACGGCCGTTCGAGGCGGCCTTGGCCGGATCGCGCGAGATCTGCTTTACGATCCTGACCATCTCGACCTCGCTGATCGCGGTATTCACGCCATTGATGTTCATGGGCGGCGTAGTCGGGATCATGATGCGCGAGTTCGCACTGACCCTCAGCGCCGCGGTGGCGGTGTCGGTACTGCTGTCACTGACTCTGACGCCGATGCTGTGCGCGCGTTTTCTGAAGGCCCCCAGGCCGCCGACCTCGGCGTTCATGAAGGCCCTGGAGGTCGGCTTTCAGCGTCTCGAGAGCGGTTACGCCAAGGGGCTTGAACTGGTGCTGCGCCACCAGCTCACCACCCTGGTGGTATTCGGCTTCACCCTGGTCCTCACCGGCGTGCTGTACGCCACGTCCCAAACCGGGTTCTTTCCGCAGCAGGACACAGGCTTTATCCAAGGCACCGTGGTCACTCCGCAAGGCTCCCCGTACGCCTATACCGACAGGAAGTCGGTGGAGGCTACCAAAATTGTCGCTGCGGATCCGGATGTCGAAGAGGCGCACTACAACGCCGGCGGCTCGGCACAGTCCTCCCTCAACATTGGCCTGCGCTCCCGGGCGGATGGCCGCACCGCCAGCGCCACCGACATCATCAACCGGCTGCGGCCGAAACTGGCGCAAATCGTGGGCACCCAGGTGATCCTGCAAGCCATGCAGGACATCACTATCGGCGGGCGCCCGGCGCGCGCCCAATACCAGTACACCCTCTCCGACGGCGATCTGGATGAGCTCAATGACTGGACGCCGCGACTGGTCGCTGCGCTGCAAAGCGCACACGAGCTGACGGATGTTTCCTCGGACCAGCAATCCCAGGCCCCGGCGGCCAACCTGACGATCGACCGCGATGCCGCCGGACGCTTTGGCATCTCGCCGGCGGACATCGATGCGGCCATCTACAACCAGGTTGGCCAGCGGCAGGTGGCGCAGTATTTCACGCAGCTGAATTCCTATCGCGTCATCATGGAAGCACCGCCGGACCTGCAGCTCGGTCCGGAACTGTTCAATGCGGTGCGGCTGATTTCGCCAACCACGGGCAAGGCGGTGCCGCTGTCGAGCCTGGTCAAGGTCGACACGACCAGGACCCGCAGCCTCACGATCTCGCACCAGGGACAGTTCCCCGCGTTGACCATCTCGTTCAATCTCGCACCGGGCGTGTCGCTCGGTGCGGCGACGGCCGCGGTGGATAGAGCGCGCGAAGCGTTGGGCGCTCCGGCAACACTGCAGGGTTCCTTCCAGGGCACGGCGCAGGCCTTCCAGGATTCACTCAAGGACGAACCCGTGCTGATCCTGGCTGCGCTGCTGTCGGTCTACGTGATTCTGGGCGTGCTCTATGAAAGTTATATCCATCCGCTGACGATACTGTCCACTCTACCGTCAGCGGGCCTCGGCGCCTTGCTGGCCCTGCGGCTGGCGGGTCATGACCTGGACGTCATCGGCATCATCGCCATCATCCTGCTGATCGGCATCGTCAAGAAGAACGGCATTATGATCGTTGACGTAGCCCTCAAGCTTGAACGCGAGGAGCGGCTTGACCCTGAGGAAGCGGTCCGGCGGGCATCGCACCAGCGGCTGCGTCCGATTCTGATGACCACCGCATGCGCATTCCTCGGTGGCCTGCCAATGATCCTCGGCACCGGCACGGGGTCGGAGTTTCGCCAGCCCCTGGGCTGGGCCATTGTCGGCGGCCTGATCGTCTCGCAGGCCCTGACTCTATTCAGCACGCCGGTGATCTATCTCTATCTCGATCGACTGCGCCGCATGCTTGAACCGGGACAGGAGCTCCTGGTGGCAGCACCTCAGGAAGTCAGGAAGCTGCACAGCACCCGCTAAAGCGGATGGTCCGGCATCGAGATCGATCGCCACATATGAGCCGACGGACTGTTGTCAAACCCCAGGCCCGCAGTTGGCTGCTTGAAGTGCCGACCGATGATGTCCGTGAACTGATCCAATACGGGATTGACGTTGGGCTCAAATGCGTACAGATCGTTGACCGTCACCATGCGCGGCTCCAGGTACCACTTGTGCTTGCGCACCATCTGATAGGTGCGTTCGATGTAGGGTTCCGGCCGATAGTCAGATCCGTAGATGCGGCGGTAGAGGTCCGGATACTCATAGCCAAGCGCCTTGTCTTCGTAGAATCGCAGGGCTTGGTGGTAGCGGATCGCAAACGCCACTTTCTCGGACACATACGGCTCGTACATCTGCGCGCTCCACCAGCCGTGGTCGACTTTGATCAGTTCCTGAACGGTGTCATGCAGCAGGCAAGCCAGGATGATTTCCTCGGACATCCCGTTTTTCATGGCGCGATTGGCGCTTTGCAGGCAGTGATTTGAGGTGGCGACAAAGCGCAGTTTGAAGTAGTCGGCGAGCGTGGGCTGCG
>DATHOA010000175.1:0-3964 GCA_035485475.1 Steroidobacteraceae bacterium
AAACGCTGCTCGCGGACCTGCATCAGCGTATCCGCGACGTGAAGCAGGGACCCGACGGCCTGCTGTATGTCGCGACCGATGAAGCGAACGGCGCGATCCTGCGGATCGAGGCTGCGCGGTAGGCATGCCTATGAGGGTAATGGTCACGCTTCTGGCGGCCGCCTTGCTGCTGCCGGTCGCAGCTGTCGCCCAGGAGTGGCAGACGTACACCTATCCCGACCCCGGGTTCAGCATCCAGTTTCCCGCGGTGCCCGCGGTGGAAACGAGCACGATCAAGAATGCGACCGGCGCGTCACTGCCCATGACGCGCTACGCGGTTCGTCAGGACCGCATCAGCTATACCCTGAACGTCGTGAACTATTCGAATACCAACGCCGACGCACTCAGCACCATCGTCGCGACCGAAAGATCCTTGGCCGCATCGGGCAAAGTGACCGCAGCTAATGGCGCGCGCGTCAACCGCTCCTTCGGACGCGATTTGAACCTCACTGGCGCTGACGGCAGCCGCTCCGCCATCGCCATATTCTTCGTCAACAAACATCTCTATACCTTGGTCGGTCAGACATTGCCGCCCAACACCGGTGAAGAATCAGGTGACGCGCTCCGCTTCCGGCAATCGCTGCAGTTCCTCGAGGACAACAGTGGCTTCTTCGGACTCTTCGGTGGCACCAACAGTGCCAATAGCACTAATAACGTCAACAGCGCCAATGGCTTCAATAGCATTAATAGCGCTGGTGGCAGTGGTGGCAGTGGTGGCAGTCGCTCAGGTGACGCGGGTGAAGTTCGCTTAAAGGGCGCCCCCAAAACACCGGCCGATGCCACCTGCACGGGGAAATCAGCCGGTGACGCCGTACAGCTCCAAACACCCAGCGGCCCGGTAGCAGCGACATGCACCCTGGTTGCCCGGCCGAACATGCCCACACCTTAGACTGAGAACTGCAGCGCCCCCGCAATTCGGTTCCAGGCGTTAATGGTGCCAATTGCGGCTGTCAGGAACATGATCTCCGTAGCGGAGAACTGGGACTGCAAGTCGCCGTAGACGACATCGGCAACCGGCTGCACCGCCATCAGTGTCACGGCCTCGGTCCATGCCAGTGCAGCACGCTCGCGTGCCGAAAACGCCCCGGCCTCGCGCCACGTCGCCACGTCGCCACGTCGCCACGAGATCGAGCTTGGCCGGTGCGATGGGCAGCTTGCGGGCAGAAGTCAGATCCACTGCCATTCCCAGCGCACGCAGCGCCGCCACGACCTCCGGCGCGGCGCGCTCGAAGTCGGTCCAGTCGACGCGGGCACGTGGTTTGAGTATCAAGCTCCTGCTCCATTCATGAATGCCGCCGGGCGCGAAGTGCCAGAATTGGCCACAATCTTGCCTTTATTTCAACTGAATTGCCGGGCATTGTGCTCACCCATGAGTGAGCCAAGATGGCTGACGGTTTCGCGCGAACTCCAAGCCATTGCGCAAACCGGCTTATCCTTCACGAAGGACGCCTTCGATCGACAGCGCTTCGAGCGAGTGCGGGAACTGGCGGCCACAGTGATGGCCGAAGGCGCGGAAGAGAGCCCGGAGCTCGTGACCGATCTGTTTCGCCAGGAGGTTGGATACCCGACCCCCAAGGTCGACGTCCGCGGCGCGGCCTTCGTTGAAGGAAAGATCCTAATGGTTCGCGAGCGCAGCGATGGCCGTTGGACCCTTCCGGGCGGCTGGGCCGATGTGAATCGGTCGGCGAGCGAGTGCGTCATTCGCGAGATTGCCGAGGAATCCGGGTTTGAGAGCCGGGTGTTGAAGCTCGCGGCAGTATGGGATTACAGTCGCCAAGGACACTACCCGCGCCACCCGGCATCCATCTACAAGATGTTTTTCGTATGCGAGATTACGGGAGGTGAGCCCCGTCCCAGCATTGAGACCACGGAAATCGCATTCTTTGGCCCGACGGAACTTCCTGAGCTCTCAGGAGGCCGAGTCACGGCGGCGCAAATTGCGGCGATGTTCGAACATGCGGCCCACCCTCTTCTTCCTGCAGCCTTCGACTGACCAGACTTTATATGCGGCTCTCACCGGCTCTCCTTGCCACAGTGGCCCTTATGAGCGCGACGGTCTCGGTCTGCGCAGCCGAGCGCCCCTATAGCGTCCGGCATTACGCCGCGAGAATTGAACCGGATCTGGCGACGAAGACGCTTTCTGGACGCGTCGCGATCGACCTGACAATGCAGGCAGGCGGCTCGGACACCCTCGAGTTCGACCGTGGGGAACTCACCATCACCAGCGTACGCGTCGATGGAGCCATGCGGTCATTCGCGGTGGAGGCAAGTCACTTGATTGTCCACCTTGCCGGTCGTACCCGGCGCGGCAGCCACCTGACAGCGCTAATCGAGTACACGGGTGCGCCGCGATTCGGGCTGGAATTCTCGCCCGACCGATCGCAGGTCTATACGATCTTCTCCACAAGCCAATGGCTGGTCTGCAATGACGTTCCCAGCGACAAGGCCACCCTTGACCTGGAGTTGGTGTTACCGGCGCGCCTGAGTATGGTGGCCAATGGTCGGTTGCAATCACGAAGAATCCAAGCGGACGGTAAGCAGGTTCAAGACTGGCGCGAATCCCGCGCCCTCCCGAGTTACACCTTTGGCTTCGCAGCAGGCCCGTTCACGGAAGCCACGGACGACCTCGGACATTTCAGGTATCTCGGCGCCGGGTTCTCCGCTGATGAGCTGCGGCAGATTTTTCACGAGACCCATGGTATCCGCGCCTTCTTCGAACTGCGGTCGGGCGTCCGCTACGACGGACCGACCTACACCCAAGCCCTTGTTGCAGATACCGCCGGCCAGGAACTCGGCGACTTTTCACTGATGTCGAGTGAGTATGGCCATGGCGTTCTGGCCGACCCCAAAGCCATCGGGCTCATGGCGCACGAGTTTGCTCACCAGTGGTGGGGGAATCGGGTTACCTGCCGCGATTGGACCCAGTTCTGGTTGAACGAAGGATTTGCGACGTTCATGTCGGCTGCATACCTTGAAAGTCGATTTGGGCCCATGGCTTATCTCCAGGCGATCGCGAACTCGCGAGACCGGTACGCCGCGGTAAAGGCCAAAGGCGAAGATCACGCGCTCGAATTCAGTGAATGGAATCATCCGACCGCCAGCGACCGCACCATCGTCTATCACAAGGGGGCATATGTCCTCTATGAGTTGCGGCTAGAACTGGGGGATGTAGCCTTCTGGAAGGCGATTCGTGATTACACCCGCGCGAATTTCAATAAGACCGTTACGACACACGATTTTCAGACCGCAGTCGAAAAGTCCAGCCATCGCGACCTCAGCGAATTCTTCCGCAAATGGGTTTACGGCAATGGGTCTGAGATCAGCCTACCGGACAGACTATCGCGGACTTATTGGCGCGATCCAAAGTATCAAGGGATTCGGCCTTCGCAGCCCACACAGCGCCCGTCCGATCCAGTCCTACCTCCCACAGCGCCGAATGGTCGTCGTGTGCTACCCGGTACAACTCCCATCGTATGACCACGGACTTGGCGCGCTCAGCCGTCCGGAATTTCGATTTGATAGTGTAGCGCCGCCATTGCGGTCCACCGATGGTACCGAGACTTTCAACGTCCGATATCGGCCCCCAATCACGCATTGCAGCGGGCCACGCCGGGCTTTCGTCGACATCTCCCGGGGTGACGAACACACGGTTTGTCCTGGTACGCAGCTGGTCCACTAGCCTGCGCACCGCTTCGTTTCGATCCGGATGCACGGTCCTACTTGCGTCCTTCCTTGGGACTGCAGCAACCGCCTGATCGTCGATGCGGGAAACGCTGTACTCGAAAAACCGGAATGTCAGGTCTACCGTCACTTTGCTTTCAATCGACCGCCCCTGCCACCTTGCGGGTGTAAACTTCCATGACTTCGCGGCTTCCACCGCCGTCGCATCAAGCGCCTGCGATCCCGAGCTTTGCTCAATCTGCGT